>NZ_JBXWSK010000002.1:0-147844 GCF_059613385.1 Ruegeria sp. BHSA162 | reverse complement strand
ATGGTTCATGAACTCGGACAACCTCGAGATGACCGCGCTGTATCTGGAGCGGTATCTCAACTACGGCCTGACCCGCGCCGAGCTTCAATCCGGCAAGCCAATCATCGGCATTGCGCAAACGGGTAGCGATCTCAGCCCGTGCAACCGCCACCACCTGGAATTGTCCAAACGTGTGCGCGACGGGATCATCGCGGCTGGTGGCACGTGCATCGAAATTCCGGTGCACCCGATTCAGGAAACGGGTAAGCGGCCCACTGCCTCGCTGGATCGCAATCTGGCCTATCTTTCGCTGGTCGAGAGCTTGTTTGGTTACCCGATCGACGGCGTGGTGCTAAACATCGGTTGCGACAAGACCACGCCGGCGCTGTTGATGGCGGCCGCCACCGTCAATATCCCCGCAATCGCTCTGTCGGTCGGCCCGATGCTGAACGGCTGGTGGAAGGGTGAACGCGCGGGGTCGGGAACCGTGATCTGGAAGGCTCGGGAAGACCTTGCTGCCGGTGAGATCGACACTGATGAGTTCATGGAAATCGCGGCGGCTTCGGCGCCTTCGGTTGGCTATTGCAACACGATGGGAACGGCGACCACGATGAATTCCCTGGCCGAAGCCTTGGGAATGCAACTGCCCGGGTCCGCCGCGATACCAGCCCCGTACCGGGAACGCGGACAGATCAGCTATGAAACCGGAAAGCGCATCGTCGAGATGGTGTGGGAGGATCTGCGCCCAAGCGATGTCATGACGCGGGCGGCATTTGAAAATGCGATCGTCATCAACTCGGCGATAGGTGGATCGACGAACGCGCCGATCCATTTGAATGCGATCGCCCGGCATCTTGGCGTTCCACTCAACAACGATGACTGGCAAAGCCTGGGTCACGACGTACCGCTGCTGGTCAACATGCAGCCGGCCGGAAAATACCTTGGAGAAGATTACCAGCGCGCCGGCGGTGTCCCTGCCGTGGTCGGTGAGTTGATTGATGCCGGATTGCTGCCCAACCCCGATGCGCTGACGGTCAACGGCCGGTCGATGGGCGAGAACTGCCGGACACGCCGGTCGCTGAACGACGACGTGATCAAGCCGGTGAGAAATCCGGTCAAGCATCAGGCCGGGTTCATCAACCTCTCGGGCAACCTGTTCGAAAGCGCGATCATGAAGACATCGGTGATCTCGTCCGCTTTCCGCGAGGCCTACCTGTCGAACCCGGATGACCCCAATGCATTCGAGGGCCGGGCGGTCGTTTTTGACGGGCCTGAGGACTTTCATCACCGCATCGATGATCCGGCAGAAAACATCGATGCAGACTGTATCCTGATCATGCGCGGGGCCGGACCCAAAGGTTACCCGGGCGCGGCCGAGGTGGTGAACATGCGGCCGCCCTCATACCTGTTGAAACAAGGGGTCGAGGCGCTGCCCTGCATCGGTGATGGGCGCCAGTCCGGCACGTCCGGAAGCCCGTCGATCCTGAACGCCTCGCCCGAGGCGGCCGAAGGCGGCGGGCTGGCGCTGGTGCGAAATGGCGACCGGTTGCGCATCGATCTGGGCAAAGGGACGGCGGATATGCTTGTTCCGCTGGAGGAGCTGCATGAACGCGCCCGCGAACTGGAAGCTGCAGGTGGCTATTCGGTCCCGCCCGACCAGTCACCGTGGCAGGAGATCTTCCGTGAGAAGGTCGATCGTCTGGATCGCGGCATGACGCTGAAGGGCGCCGACAAATTCAGGGACATCGCGCGGCAATTCCTGCCGCGGGACAATCACTAAAAGGAACCGAAATGAAACTTGTTCGCTACGGAGCCGCAGGGTCGGAAAAGCCTGCGTTGGTCGACTCTGCGGGTCAATTGCGGGATTTGTCCGCCCATGTCACCGATATCACCGGTGAAACGCTGGGCGACGCCGTGCTGGACAGGCTGCGCGCAATTGATCCCGAAAGCCTGCCGATTGTTGAAGGGGATCCGCGGATCGGAGCTTGCGTGGGCAAGATCGGAAAATTTCTGTGCATCGGACTGAACTACTCGGACCATGCTGCCGAAACGGGCGCGGATATTCCCAAGCATCCGATCCTGTTCTTCAAGGCAAATTCCGCCATCGTGGGGCCTTATGATGACGTTGTGATGCCGCGCGGGTCCACCCATACCGATTGGGAATGCGAGTTGGGTGTGGTGATCGGGAAAACGGCGAAATACGTCTCCAAGGCCGATGCTTTGGACTATGTCGCCGGTTATTGCATCGTCAATGACGTGTCCGAGCGGCATTTCCAGACGCAACTGACCGGACAATGGACCAAGGGCAAGTCCTGCGACACGTTCGGTCCGACCGGTCCGTGGCTGGTCACCCGCGACGAGGTTCCCGATCCTCAGGCGCTGGGCATGTCCCTGGACGTGAACGGTCAGCGGATGCAGACCGGAAACACGGCCACCATGATCTTTACCGTTGCCGAGATCATCGAGCATCTGAGCCAGTTGTTCACCCTTCATCCCGGTGACGTGATTTCGACCGGCACACCGCCCGGGGTCGGCATGGGGATCAAGCCCGATCCGGTCTATTTGAAGAAGGGCGACGTGATGGACCTGAGGATCGACGGGCTGGGTTTGCAGCGGCAGAAGGTCAGTCAGGATGACTGAGCTGTTGCAGATCGGCGGGATTACCGAACGGATGAAAGATCGGCTGTCCGCCGCATTTGATATTCGCCGGCTGGACGATTTTGATGCCGCGCGCATCACGCATGTGGTCACGAACGGACATGACGGCGTGCCGCCCGACCTGATGGCCCAACTGACAAACCTGAAGATGATCAGCGTCTATGGGGTTGGATATGATGCGGTCGATGCAACGGCTGCTGCAGCCCGCGGAGTTGTCGTCACGCACACCCCGAATGTGCTTAACAACGAGGTCGCAACCACCGCCGTTCTGCTGATGCTGGCCTGCTACCGAGAGCTTGTTCGCGACCATGAATACGTCCGATCGGGACGGTGGGAGACAGAAGGCAATGCCCCTTTGACCCGATCAGCCGACAATCAAAAGGTTGGAATTCTGGGGCTTGGCCGTATCGGCCAGGCGATTGCCGACAAACTGGCGCCGTGGTCGCCCGAAATCTCTTATCACACCCGCAGTCCCAAGGATGTGCCATACCGATATTTCGACAATCTGGTCGATATGGCAAACCACGTGGATGTGCTGATTTGCATAACACCGGGCGGGCCGTCGACCAACAAGCTGGTCAACGCCGAGGTGATGCGGGCGTTGGGGGGCAGGGGCACGCTGATCAATGTCAGCCGCGGGT
Organism: Ruegeria sp. BHSA162; assembly: GCF_059613385.1. NCBI lineage: Bacteria > Pseudomonadati > Pseudomonadota > Alphaproteobacteria > Rhodobacterales > Roseobacteraceae > Ruegeria > Ruegeria sp. BHSA162. The sequence continues at coordinate 144,566 of NZ_JBXWSK010000002.1, read as the reverse complement.
CCGTCGTTGACGAGGCAGCTTTGATTGAAGCGCTGCAAAGCGGTGCGCTTGGCTGGGCAGGGCTGGATGTTTTCGAGGATGAACCTCGCGTTCCACAAGCGTTGCGCGAGTTGCCAAACGTGGTTCTGTTGCCGCATGCGGGCAGTGCTACTGTCGAAACGCGTGCCGCGATGGGTGATCTGACGGTCGACAATCTGTTGCAACATCTCAAGGACGGATCGGTTCTGACCGCCGTGCCAGAATGCAAAGATCTGTGAATTGACCGCTTGGGCGCTCAGAACCCGTTGACCCGCTCGATCAGCCAATAGAGCGATACGCAGCCGATGGCATAGCCTGTTACGGGGGTGGCCAAGTGGGTCACCCAACCGGCGTTCCGTGGCGCGATAAGGCGCCACATCGCAATCAGAAGCGCGAGCACTGCGATAAAGGCAAGCTGACCGGCCTCGACGCCGATGTTGAAAGCCAGCAGCGCTGCAGGGATCTCTTGCGAAGGCAGGCCGATTTCAGCCAGAGCACCGGCAAAGCCAAGCCCATGCAGCAGGCCGAAACTGAAGCAGACGATCCACGGGTATTGCTCGGATAACCGCAGCTCGCCCTCTTTGTGCCTCAGGATTTCCAGAGCAAGGAATACGATGGACAAGGCAATAACGGCTTCGACGGGGCCGGCGGGCACGTTGAGAAACCCAAGCGTCGCCATCGCCAGCGTCAGCGAATGCGCGACTGTGAACGCGGTTATCGCACCGACCAACCGCCATGGGTTCCGCACCAGAACAAAAAACGCAAAAACGAACAACAGGTGGTCCCAGCCGCCCAAAATGTGTTCGAACCCAAGCAGAAAGTAGCTGCTGAAAACCGACCAGATCGTAGGCTCCGCCGGAACCATCAATTCGGCCTCATCAGGCGTAAATCTGAGCGTCACGGGTTCAGTGTTCAGCGGTCGAACGCGCAGCAAGACATCGTTCTGCTGGCGCTCCAACCCGTCTATGGCCACAACATGGCCCGCGATTTCGGCATCACATTCTGCAATCCAAGAAGACACCCAAGCCTGGTTTTCCGCTGTTGGCTCCGGGCCATTTGCCGGCGCGCAATGGTCGGGCAGAACCGCATCGATCTCCATGGGTTGTCCGTTCACGTCGGGAATACGCCAAAGGATTCTCCAGGTGCCCGGCGCCAGTTCGTTCAGGTCCAGATAGCCGGGGTCAAGCGCGTGTGCTCGGCCGAATTGTGGAACCATGCCCAGCCAGAAACTCAGCAGAACAAAGAAGACCGTCTTCACGAGCCGCCCTCTGCGGATTCGGGTGTCTCGACACGGTACTGGGCGGCGAGGCTTTCGTATTGAGCCTGCGCCAGGTCCTGAGCCGTCGCCCTGCGCCAATCGTTCAGAACGGAGTCGTAGATCTCGGCGAGCGGCGGAAGATAACCGGGCTTTGCTTCGGTCACGCGGACAAGATGTTGCCCGTATCCCGAGTTGATCGGGCCGATCCAAATCATCGGCTCGCTCCCGTCAAGCTGTGACGCAAACCCGCGACCAAAGGTTGTGTCGATTGCACCCGCGGCTGTCAGTGGCATCGACCGCGCCAGCAAGGACGAAACGCCAAGGCTGGACCAATCCGCGCCACCGTTCAGCGCCTGCAGAGTATCGTCGACGACGTCCGGGTCTGGGGCATCACCCAGATAGATCTGATCAAACGCGATCAGGGTAGGGGTCGTGAAGCGGTCTGCGTTCTGGGCCAGATGCTCTTCTAAAACAGCCTCCTCGGGGGCGACCGAGGACGCAATTGCGGTAGTCAGAAACTCCATTTTTCGGGCAAGGCGGGCCCGGATCACCTGATCACCACGGTCCAAGCCCAGCTTTCGGGCCTCGCGCACAAGAATTTCTTCGCGGGTCCAGGAATCGATCAGCGCCTGCAACTCGGCGTCGGTGGGTTGGCGTTTCCAGCTGGCCTCGAACCGTGTTCTCAAAAGCGCGATGTCGTCGCTGTCAATTGTGATCGTTTCGGCCTCTTCCGGGGGCTCGGCCTCGTCGGATACAAGATAGAACCAGCCGAAAATGGCCAGCCCGATCAGAATGAAATGGAACAGCGGTTCTTTGTAAAAGCGCATGAAAGATCTGACCTGCTGGCAATTCGATACCCGATCGTTGATCCCAACGGCCCGTCATGTCAAATCGCCGATTTCAACTTGGGTGAAGATGTTGCAGCAACGACCCCGGCCCAAGGGCGCGATCCCACGCCCCCGGTTTCGGTCTTGGTTCATTCGCTGGCAGGCGTGTACCAGATCGGTGACGAATACGCACGTTCCTGATGGATCAACTGGGCCTCGGCCGGCAGATCGATTCCAAAACGAAGCTTGTCGTACAGCACCCAGCGCGGGGTCGGGATTTCCAGAACCCGCACGTAGTAGAATGCCCGCGCGTTGGGATCGAAGTCGGGATCCGTCCAAACGGTCACCAATTCCGATGCGCCGATCGAGTTGCTCCAGCTGGCGGTATCCAGATCGACGGTATTGCCGACTTCGGGAAGGTTGCCATTGGCATCCAGCGCACGATCGTCGGACCAGGCCACGTTGTAGACCTTTTCCTGAAGCGCGCCGTCTGCATCCAACCAGCCCTTGACGACCTGAACTCGATCAAGGTTCGCACCGACGGGGTCACGCAGCGCGCCGATCAGGAAAGTCGGTGCGCCTTCGCCCTCGGGCGGACGCAGGTCACCGCCCATCGGCACCCCTTTGGTGTATCCCACATCGGCCACCAGACGCGTCAGCAGGTCGGACTCATCGAAATCCCATCCGCCGAAGAAACGAAGCCCGATGCGAGGCCCGGTCGTGGCGTATGTCTCGCGTCGCTTGAACGCGTCGAAAATGGCCGAGCGCGTATTCTCGGACGCCCAGACTGCGGTATAGCCCGATGCGACCAGCGTATGCCCCTCAAAGGCGCCCAGATCGCTTTCGACAAACGGGTGCAGAACGCGCGTAGCCGACGGCTCAGCGCTTACGGATTTGCCGAAATAGTTGTCTTCCTCGGCCGTTGCCAGCGACGTATGGCTGTCCGTCGCGCCGCCCATCCCGAACTTGTAGGGGTTCACGCCAAATTTCTCTTCAAGCATCAGCCCGCGCTTCAGCGCCTCGCGCGCGTATTCGCCGGCCAGCATGTCATCGGTTTTCAGCTCGGAGATATCGAGGTTCCCGACATCCCAGTTTTCATAGTCGGCAAATGGGTCGTCGGGGCTGAGATAGGGATGGGCTTCGCCGTCACCCTTGATCTGGGTGACCTCGTAATGCGGTTCCCACTTGGCGCGGTTCTGTACGTATTCCTCATCCACCTTGCCGCCGTGATAGGTGTCTTCGGTCGGGAACATCCAGCCGTTCGACAGATTGCCGTTATGCGCGAAAGCAACGGCACGGCCTCCGGTCTTGGCCTGGTACTCCTCGAGCCACTCGTAAAGTGCCTTCGGATCCGTGTTCCCATAGGGCGGCTGCGTGACCGGCGGCACCATCTGCAACGCACGGATCGGGCCATCGCGCAGCATGACGTTTCGATGCAGGTTGAATCCCTTGGGCACCGAGGTCCATTCGAAACCGATGAACGCTGTGAAATTGCCCGGGTCGTTGTGCCGTTCTGCGGCCATCACGATATGTTCCCAGGTAAACGCAAAGGCGTCCGCTCCGGGGCTGTATGATTCAAGCAGGTCTTCCGGAAGGGTCATTTGCGAGAAATTGGAAATGATGTCGAACGCCGCTTTGGCAGCTTCGTCTCCGCCCGCAGAGTACCCTTCGTACCATTCCAGACCCTTGGGATGTGCCAAGACCCCCGGCTTTCCGGCCTGCAGGTCCGGGGCAAACCCCATCAGGTCGGTATGATCCGTAAGAACCATCCAATCCAGTGGGCGCGCAAGCCGAACCGGTTGTCCGGTCGACGAGATGACCTGTTGGCCTTTCGCAAATCGCCAGGCGTCATCCGGCAGCAGCGTGTTCCCGAACGTTCCGGCGTCCAGTGACAACCCGGTGTGCAGGTGCGTGTCCCCCCAAAGAGGGCGCTCCGGGAATGTCCGGTTGGCATAGGGCGAGAACGGACGCTCGGCAAAGGTTCCCTCTGCAGCTTCCTTGGTCGGCACAGCGTCGGCGAGAACGCCTGCCGGGCCGAGTGTCAGCAGCATTGAACAGACGTAGAGTCGCAGCATGAGAACCTCCCAATTCAACAGCTTCGAATTCAAAGAAACGGTTTTATGTCATAACATTCTGATATGACGATAGCATGTGGGTGGGGCCGACTGTCAATTCTGCCGGGTTCAGGAAGCCAGAAAAGCCTTGCACTCACGGAAGGGCGGGAGCCTTCGCCGCCGGTCTGTTTAAGTGCGATCCGACGAGTGCTGTGACTAAGGTGCGTCCGAGATTATCCGCGGTTTGGCCAGGCGGCTTTCCAATAGATCGCCCGTCTCTTCGGCGATCGGGTAGGCCACAAAGGCCAGCGCCGCGTTGATTTGCTTCAATAGGCGCAGCGTCTCCTGGTGGATATTGGTCGTCTCGATACTGGCCGGACCCCGACTTTGCAGGCGCTTCAGGTGGCGCTCCTGCAGGTATTGTTCTTCGATCCGGATGCGATCCTTTTCGGCCACCAATTGGCGGGCCGCCTCAGCGTCGCCGGTGGTCAGAATGCTCAGAGCCAACTGGCCGTTCGTTGTGATCTGATCGTGGAATTGTTCAATGTCGGTCAGACCTTCCTTTGAAAAGGTGATGCCCTCGTCAGCCATTTTCTTCGCCAGCGCCACAAGGTTGACCGCGATCCGATCGGCAGCCTCTTCAAGGTTGTTGGCCATCGACACTAGCTCGAGTGTCTTTTTCTCCTGCTGAGGTGTCAGATCGCCTTCCCGCAGGCGCGAGACGTAGATTTTGATGTCAAAATGCATGCGATCGACATCGTTTTCCCGCAGTTCGATGGTGCGGGCCAGTTCGGGGTCCCAGTTCCGGAACAGGTGAATGGTCGGCACCAGCATCGCCTGAACCGTTTCAGCCATGCGCAGCAGTTCGCGCTGTGCGCAGGCCAGCGCCAGAGGCACGTGGTCCAGTGCGCTGGGGTCCAATGCTGTCACGTTGTCGGCGGTGATGCTGGAGTGGCGGGGAACGAACGTGTCGGCCAACCGGATCAGCAGGTTGGTGAATGGCAGCGCAACGACCAGAAGGGCGACATTCATCGCAATGTGCAGCATCACCACCTGTTGACCGGGCGCTGTGCCGAACGCGGATATGTTCAGTACGCCGGTCAGCAGCAGGGCCAGCGCCACCAAAGTGACACAGGCCCGAGCCACCAGGTTGGCAAGGACGATCAACTTGGCCGGGCGCTCCTGAGACCAGAGCAGGGCGAATGAGATCACGGCGCCACCGAGATTGGCACCGATGACCAGTGCGGCGGCCACCGTGCCGCCAACCAGTGCTGACGCCGCGAATGTGGCAAAGGTCAGCACCGCGGCAAGGCTGGAATGCATGAGCCACGCCAGAATTGCGCCGACCACATAGGCGCTGATCAAGTCGCTTTGAAAATATGCCGCAATGCTTTGAACGATTGGGCTGGCCCCGATTGGCACTGTGGCTTCGCGGATCATTCCAAGCGACAACAGCACCAGGGCAAAACCGATGGTGATGCGCCCGATTTGTTTCGTCCGCCGTCGACCGGCTTTCAAAAACACCACGACGCCGACCAGCAATGCGAATGGCATCACCGCCTGGACGGGCAGGGTCAGCACCTTTGCCATCAGGGCGGATCCCACCTCTGCCCCCAGCAGCAGCGCAAGGGCCGAGGGTGGGGCCAGCATGCCCGATACCGCGAATCCGGCTCCGATCAATGCAACTGCAGTCGAGCTTTGCATAAGCATCGCTGCCATACCGCCACCCAATGCAGCGGAGATTCGGTTTTCAGACAGGATTTTCAGGCCGCGTTTCAACTCGGGCAGGAACGCTCGTTCCACTCCGGTCCGGATCAACCGGACAGACCACAAAAGCAGGGCGACGCCGGCCGCCAGATGGGTGGCCAGCACGATCATGCGTTCAATACCTTGTTTGCGCTGCGCCGTTGCATGGCCAACATTTTGCCTTCCACAATGGGGTGAGTCCGACGATTTTCATCACCAGTTTGAGGGTAATGCAACAAAATATTTGCAAAAATGAGGTAAACGCCACAGAAATTGAATGTCGTCTAGCCGGGGCAATAGGATGTCAAAGGCCAAAACACGTCAGAAACACAGCAGGAAAGGGCGGGATCGGCTGAAAAAGTCCGATCGTCGCCAACGTATCCTGCTTGAGCTCAAGCTGCGCCCGCACGTGCGCATCAGTGATCTGGCCCGCAGTTTCGACGTATCCACCGAGACCGTCCGCAGGGATTTTGACGCGCTGGCCGAAGACGGCCTGATTGCGCGTGCGCACGGTGGCGCGTCGGCGCCGGTGCAAGGGCATTATCTCAGCCTGGACGAGCGCAATGCGGCCCGGGTTGCCGAACGCGAGCGGATAGGAAACGCCGCCGCTGGCCTTGTGCGTGAAGGTGAGACGGTCATGATCGACTCGGGCTCGACAACCGCTCAACTGGCGCGCTCATTGGCATATCGCGACATACGTTGCACTGTCATCACGAATTCTATTCCGGTGGCCGTGACACTGGGCGGCAGCGCGGCCGAGGTGATTGTTTGCCCCGGTGCTTATCTTGCCGCCGAGGCTGCCGTCGTTGGTTACGAAACGCTGGAGTTTCTGGGCCGGTTCAACGTCGATCGCTGCATGATCGGCGCGTCGGGATTGTCCGATGATGGCCCCAGCGAGCCGATCGGTGATATCGCCGCCGTCAAACGCGCGATGCTGGGCCGTTCTGCAGAACGCCATCTTCTGCTGGATGCCCAGAAGTTCAATCAGAAGCAGTTGCACAAAGTGTGTGAACTGTCGGATTTGGACACGTTGATCGTCGACACGGTCCCGCCAAGCCAGTTGGCTGTGGCGCTGAGCGTGGCAGATGTCGAACTGTTGATCGCCGATCCTGCGCCCGAGCAGGCTTTGGCCTGAACCGTTGAGGTCCAGCCCGGGCCGGGACCGGCAGCGCAGAGGGCCAGGGGGCGAAATTGCGGTCTAAAACCTTGGCGCTGCCTTATCCCTAAGAAGCGTAGTCCGGCCGGGATCATCCCGACCGGATTGCGTGGGTATCAGGCCTCTTGCAGTAACCGTTCGCTTATGTCCCACAGCTTTTCGGCTGATGCGTCATCGCAGGCATGTGCGTTGACCCCAAAATATCGGGCCGTCGGGCTGTTGGGGTCGGTCGGGGCAGCAATGTCGGCGTCCTCGCAATACACTCCTGGTTTGCCAACCAGCTTTGGCGAAGTCGCCGCCCAAACCGTTGTTGAGGCGCCCTGTTCGGGCGTCTTGAAACCCTCCCTGGCCAATGCGGACGGCTCGCCATCCTCGTTCAGCCAACCCAGTGCGATCATCTCTTCCTTCGGCAGGTGCCGTTGCAGAGGGGTGAATATCCCACCGGGATGTACCGAAAACGCCAACCCGCCGGTCGCTGCCAAACGGCGGGACAGGGCGTTGGCAAACAACGCATTTGCGGTTTTTGCTTGGCCATAGGCCTGCCATTTGTCGTAGTCCGTCTTTTCGAACTGGATATCATCCCAATGCACGTCGCAAATCTTGTGTGCGGTCGAGGAAAGAGCAACGACCCGCGCGCCCGGCGTTTGCTCCAAAAGCGGCAGCAGCAACTTGGTCAGGGCAAAGTGGCCCATGTGGCAGATACCGAATTGGGATTCCCAACCAGGTCCAACACGGGCCTCGGGGCACGCCATGATCCCGGCGTTGTTGATCAGCAGATCCAGGTTTTGCAGGTCGCTGGATACCGTTTCGGCAAACCGTCGGACCGAACCAAGATCCGCCAGGTCCATCGGTGCGGTTCTGACATTGCCATCCACGCTCGCCAGGCTCTCTTGTGCTTTGGCTTCCGAGCGTACCGGAACGATCACCGCGGCCCCCTTGTCGGCAAGGGCGCGGACGGTTTCGAGGCCAATACCGCTGTAGCCACCGGTTACGATTGCGGTCTTTCCGGTCAGGTCGATATCGGCCAGCACTTCGGCCGCCGTGCTTTTTGCGTGAAATCCTGAATTTGTAGGAACTTGGTCGGGAACTGCCATCAGGTATCCTTGCGATTTCGGGGGCAACATCGCCCGGTTGCATCATGGATGAACCTAACCTGTCCGCCTCGGGTGGGACACAGAGCTTCCTCCTCAACTCTTGCTCGATTATCCGAAACCCAAGAGCAAAGCGTGCAGCTCAGGTCACGTGATCCCGGGTCAGTTCTCGGGGCGGAACGCCAAATTTCTTGGCGAACTCACGGCTAAATTGGGCCGGGCTTTCATACCCAACTGCATGTGCAACACTCGATACAGGCGTTCCCGTCTGCTGAAGCAGTTGGAAGGCCTCGGTCAGGCGCAGGTCTTTCTGGAACTGCAGCGGACTGTTGGCCGTCACCCGTTTAAAGGCGTCATAGAATACCGACGCGCTCATGCCCGAGATCGCGGCCAAGTCCGAGGCTTTGATCGTCGAGCGGTACTCTTTGCGGATATGCGCGATTGCCTTGGCGACCTGGTTGGCCTTGCTGTCCGCGCGGATGATACGGCGCAGCGCGCGCCCTTTGTCGCTGCGCAGAACCCGGAAATATACCTCGCGGACGGCGGCGGCCCCCAGCGTTTGATCTGCGATCGGATCTCGGCGCAGACGGAAAAGACGTGTAAATGAATCAATAACTTCCGCGTCGGCCTGACCGCTTTCCAAGGCCGGACCCGCATCGTCCAGCGAGGTGCCGCCCATGTCGGTGTAGACGCCCCGCAATACGCGCATGTCGATGCCGAGATACAAGGCGATGTAGGGGTTTTCGGGCGAGGCATCCACAAGGCCCGAGACCATTGGCAGGGCGCTTCCCACGACAATGACGTCCCCTGCGTCATAACGGACATGCTCGGTTCCGTACTGCACCGACTTGCTGCCCTGAAGCACCAGCCCGATCATGGGCTCAACGACCGAGCATGACGGGCGTTTGGATTGGCGCGTCTGGGCCAATACCATGTCCCGCACACCACAGGGCCAAAAGCCGTCATCCAGCTGGGCCTCGGTAATCAGCGCCTTGGCGTCGTCAAGGAGTCTCTGCAGTTCCAATGGGGTCTCTCCGGCCAGTCTGCCAAGACTACAACCTGCATTTTTCCGCACAAGAGTTTTGGTCTGACATTCGGAGGATCAGGCAAGTCCGCCGGAGAAACAGCTGACTGAATTTCCAGAGGCGTGCGGTTGACCGTCGCTGCCGAGATTGGGGGGCATCTGATCTGACCGGTCTAAGCACAAAGGTAACAGTGTTCGCAGCCTGATTGCTGCTAAGAGAACCCAGGCGAATTGTCCGAAGGGGCAGACCGGCTGCTATTCCGCCGCTGAAATCTCCCACGGTGGGCGATAGATGCAATCAGCCAGTGTTGCCCGGTTCAGGTCGTCAAAAAACGCTTGCTCGGCTTGCTTCAGTCGATCCTTCAAAAGGCAGCTTGGAGTCAGAGTGCACGCACTGCCATCGGCCGAGAAACACTCAACGATTGGTTGCCCGGTCTCCAGAGTGCGCACTACGTCGCCCAAGCGGATGTCCGACGCCGGGCGAGACAGGACAGCCCCGCCGCCACCGCCCCGCCGCGTTTTGAGGTATCCGGCATTGGCCAGCGCCGAAATGACCTTGGCGAGATGGGCGCGTGACACCTTGAATTCATCCGCCAGTTCGCCGGTTGAAAACGGGCGGTCCGGGCTGCCAGCCAGCCGCATCAGAATGCGGAGACCATAGTCAGTGAATGAGGTGAGGCGCATGGTCGCGTTTTCCAATCGGTATTTTCTATGCGTATTAGCAAAACAGAATGCGCAAATCAAATTCCGATTCGAGATGCTCGGGTCGTGAACCCTGAAAGCACGGACCATGACGAACTTCGATATGCACGAAGCTGATCTTGAGACAGACGCTCTGATTGATCACATCCTCACACGGTATCACGAAACACACCGGACCGAGCTTGAACAGCTTCAACATCTTGCCGAACGCGTGGCCTTGGTTCACCGAGACGACCCCCAAGCCCCCCGAGGGTTGGTCCGCGCGCTGGCCGAACTGGCGGCCGAAATGGAAACGCACATGGCAAAAGAGGAGATCGTCCTGTTTCCCGCCATGCGCATGGGCGGCATGGAAGGGATCGAAAACCCGATCCGGGTTATGCGCGCCGATCACGATGGCCACGCCGAGAGTATCGCTCTGATCCGGCATGTCACCCTTGACCTGACACCGCCCGCACATGCCTGCGGGTCTTGGCGACGGCTTTACGATGGGCTGCGGAACCTTTTGGCGGATATTGACCGGCACATGATGCTTGAAAACCAGGTCCTGTTTCCACGGTTCGAACGGTAGAGGGGATCAATCATGCTTCTTGCAGGTGTCGACGCAAGTGAGGCAGGCGGAACGGATCATTTGCTGGCGACAGTGGCCGCGCGATTGCAGGAAGAAGGTCTGCGCTTGCTCGGAGCGTTGCGTGTGAACATTCCGGATACTGGCGCCCAGTTTTGTGAGACAACGCTTGGACTGCTGCCGCATGGTCCCAATATCCGGATCACGCAGGATCTGGGTTCGGGCTTAGGCGCGTGTCGCATGGACGCCGGTGCGATCGAGGACGTGGTCGGCATCGCGACCGCTCGGTTGCGAGATGACGGTTGCGATATCGTTCTGCTGAACAAGTTCGGACTCAGCGAGGCCGAGGGCCGCGGATTTCGCACCCTCATAGCCGAGGCCTTGGCGCGAGATACTCCGGTCCTGATCGGCGTGAGCAAAACCCATCGCGCCGCCTTCGATCAGTTTGCCGGTGGAACCGCCAAGCTCCTGCCGCCCCTTGAGGGCGTTGTTGTCGAATGGTGCCGATGCTCCATCGCGCAAGGCCGAAACACGGCGGCACCGGGTTGAACCCGCACAAATACAACAGCCAAACGGATGAGGCAGTACATGCAGCATATGGTGAGCCCAACACAGACATCGAACAGGCCAAGACCGCCGGGACAGGCAATCGTTTCGCGTTTGGCCTGCTTGGCGGTTCAGCCCATTCTCGCGCGTGTGGTCCGTAGGGTCGCGCAGGAACATCCTGCGCTGTTTGCCCGACTTGGCCCGTATCAAAGCGCCGATTTCCTGATCGACCCGATCGAGCTGCCGTTCGCGCTGCATCTGCGCCCAGATCCTCAGAACCTGAGCTTTCGTGCCGTACCGCGGTCGATGCTGCCTGACGCAACAGCCATTATCCGAGGGCGGTTCCGGCTGCTGTTGGAGCTGGTTGATGCGGAACAGGACGGCGACGCGGCCTTTTTCTCGCGCGATTTGGAGATCACAGGAGATACCGAGGCCGTCGTCCGTTTGCGCAATGCATTGGACGACATGGATGGATCCATCGCTCAGGAGGCTGCGGACATGTTCGGCCCGCCTGGCCGCGCGATCCTGTCCCGGTTGCGCCGAAATCACCAAGAAGTAGAAGGAGCGACTGCTTCATGAGCCTCGCCGAATTGATATGCCCCGCCGGAACTCCCGCTGCCCTGCGCACAGCGGTCGATGCCGGGGCCGACGCCGTCTATTGCGGCTTTCAGGACGCCACCAACGCCCGAAATTTTCCGGGGCTGAATTTCACGCCGCAGGAATTGGAGGAGGCGGTCGCTTATGCCCATGCCAAGGGTGCCAAGGTCCTTCTGGCACTCAACACTTATCCCCCGGCGGGCAAGGTCGACCTTTGGCGGCACGCTGCCGACACCGGTGCGCGGATCGGCGTTGATGCCTTCATCGTGGCTGATATGGGCGTGGCCGACTACATCGCCCGAACCCATCCACAGATGCGCTTGCACCTGTCGGTACAGGCTGCAGCGTCGTCACCCGAGGCGATCCGCTACTATTGCGAGAATTTCGGTGTCAAACGCGTGGTCCTGCCCCGTATTTTGACCATTCCCGAGATCCGGCAGATCCGAAAAGAAATCCCCTGTGAGATCGAAACCTTCATCTTCGGAAATCACGGTCTGATGGTCGAAGGGCGCTGCAGCCTGACGAACTATCTGACCGGGCAGTCCACGAACCTCGATGGCGTCTGTTCGCCGGCGTCCGACGTGGAGTACGTGCGCGATGCCGATGGTTCGATGTCATCGAGGTTGGCTGGCTTTACCATCGACCGGTTCGGGCCAGATGAGAAGGCCGGTTATCCGACGATTTGCAAAGGCCGCTATCAGGTCGCACATCGTCCGGACGGGTACTATGCGTTCGAGGAACCGATCAGCCTGAACCTGGCCCGCCTTCTGCCTGAGTTGATCGATGCCGGGGTGCATGCGTTCAAGATCGAAGGGCGGCAAAGGTCCAAGAGTTATGTCCGGTCCGTGGTGTCTGCATTTCGAAACGCTGTCGACGATATCCGGGCGGGTCGCGAAGCGGATATCGGGAACCTCGTCGCACTGACCGAGGGTCAGAAACAGACGCAAGGCGCTTTTGCCACGAAGAAATGGCGGTGAAACGATGACGAAACTTACATTGGGCCCGATCGCCTATCACTGGTCGGCCGACCAACGCCGGGATTTCTATGCGCGTGTCGCCGACGAAGCTCCGGTGGATGAGGTCTATCTAGGCGAGGTCATCTGTTCAAAACGCGCCCCGTTCCAAGAGGCTGACCTGCCGTCCATCATCGAAAGGCTCGAACGGGCGGGCAAAAAGGTGATTTTGTCCTCCTTGGCCGAAGTGATGCTGAAGCGAGAGCGCAAGGCCACCGAAGACCTGTCTGAGATGGAGTCGCCCGAGATCGAAATCAACAACGCTGCGGGACTGTATGCACGCGGTACGCGACCGCATCGCATCGGCCCATTCATGAATGCCTATAACGAGGCCACAATCCGCTGGATGGCGTCAAAGGGGGCGACGCATGTCTGCCTGCCCACCGAGTTGCCAGCGCCCTCGATCGCCGTCGCGGCGCGAATGGCGCGCGACTTGGGTCTCGGGGTTGAAGTGCAGGTCTTTGGCCGGGCGTCGCTGGCCGTTTCGGCGCGGTGCTATCACGCGCGCTCGCACGGGCGGACAAAGGACAATTGCCAATTCGTCTGCGAAGAAGACCCCGACGGGATGCCACTGCGTACGAGGGATGAGCAGCCGATCCTGCGCATCAACGGGATCCAGACCCAATCCGAAGGGTATCTGATCCTGCTGCAGGAACTGCCCCAACTGGTCGCCGATGGCGTGAGCCATCTGCGATTGATGCCGCAGGCCGTCGACATGGTCGCCGTCGCCGAGGTTTACCGGGCGGTGCTGGATCAAAGCATGTCGACCGAAGCGGCCGAAGCCCGGTTGCGGCAGGGTTGTGCGGATACGCCGTTCAGCAACGGGTTCTACCACGGTCAGGCCGGCTATCGCAGGATAGCCCAGGCGTCCCTTGCATGATCGGAAACCATGCTGTCCTCGCCTCATCGGATCATGTTTCCTGCGGCGGGGGCGGCTGCCCTTTTGGGGGTGAGCGGCCTGTTTCTGGGGCAGGATTTCATCACCTATTGGTCGCCGTTGCTGGGGCTGTACGCCTGGCATGCGCATGAAATGCTGTTCGGCTTCGTCGGCGCAGCATTTGCGGGCTATTCGCTGACGGCGATGCGCAGCTGGTCGGGGGGCGGTTCTGTCTCGCCGACCGGCTGTTTGTTGCTGTTCGCGCTTTGGGCGATGTCCCGATTGGCTGCCATCGGTGCGATCGGGGGCGAACCCATGTTCATCGTCCCAACGGGCACGGCGTTCTTGCTCTTTCTCGCCGGTCGTATCGCTTGGGCTGCACTGCACGCGCGCGCGGTTGCCGAAGTGCTGCAGGCGTTTTTCGCTCTTTTCCTGGCCATCTGCCAGCTGGCCTTTCTAACTGGGTCTGCGCCGTCCTTCTCCTCAGTTTTGCTTGTGGCACTTTTGGTGTCGGTTGTCGGTGGGCGCATGATCGCTGCTTTCACATGGAATTGGACGCACCAAAGCCCAACCGCCGCGCAAAAGTTTCGGTGCGCGAGGGCATTGGGGGACGCTTCGGCGGCAGCTCTGGCTTTGACTGCGGTGCTTTTCGGACTTGTTTCCGTCGCCGATGGTCCGCTTATCGGCGTCCTTCTTGTGATCTGCACCGGGTGCGAAGGTGGGCGTCTGTGGCTCTGGCATTCAACGGCAGTTCTTCAGGATGGATTGCTGGCGATGCTTCATATTGCCTTTGCGTGGTTGCCCGCTGGTCTGTCCCTGTTGGCGGCTTCGCTGTACTTCCCCGACTTGCTGGCGGCGCATGATGCGTTGCACGTTCTGACGGTCGGAGCGGTCAGCTGCGCGATCTATGCCGTAGCTGCCCGTGCGGTCGCGCGCCGTTGCGGCCGGCTGCGCCCCAGCGCGATCGATAGTATTGGATATGCTTTGCTGCGCCTTGCCGCGGTTTTGCGGGCGTCCTCTGCAGACGTGCCCGCGGCCCTGGCTTGGGGAGCATGTTGGGCAGTGTTCCTCTGGCGGCACGTCCAAGCGTTGGGCCGCCCGCTCGAGCGACCCGTGTTCAGCGGTCGGGCCAGCAACAGGATAGATCCGGGCGTCGCCGATCAGTTGCCCTGATTGCGTGCCTCGAGCCGTTCAAGGTTCACGACGGTCGACAGCATCAGCCGGTCATGGCTCCAGTCCTGAGTCTGGCGGATCGTGGCTGCACCCAAGGCCAGGAGAACAGCGAACAGCAGGGCTGAACCCAGGAACATTGCCGGCAACGGTGCCGAGAACGAGGGCGCATCGGCCAGCGCGATCACGCGCTGTTTCAGAACCCGTTTGGCCTTGCCACCAGAGACCAGCGCCACGTTCAAAACCCGTGGCCGGCCTTGTGCGACGGTGCGGGCGCAATAGTTCAGCAGGCAATCGGTATAGTCGCGCGCGTCGATCCCGCGCCGGGTGACGACGGACTGGTCGCAGGCCAGTTCGCGCAATCGGCTGAACTGGTATTTTAAAACCCAGTAGGCAGGGTTCCAGAACAGCAGCGGTCGCACGGCCTCAAACGCAATCTCCCATTCGACATCCCGGGCGCGAACGTGCTGCAATTCATGCGCCAGGGCAAATCGCAGTTCACGGGGGGTGTCCAACAGATGGCTGGGCAGAACGACATGGCGACGACGCGCCCCGCGCACGGCAAATGGAACCGTGATCCGATCGGACAAGCGGATGTCCACGTTGGCCGAACGCCGCCACAGGAAGCTGGAAACCACCGTATCGCGGATCGCCAGCGCATCCCGGACGGTGCGGACCAGCATCCGGAGGGCGGCCAGGGCCAGCAGCACCAGCACGGCCGTCACAAGGGCGCTTTGTCCGGACAGAACCGTGTCGACCCAACGTTCGCGCGTGTTCAGCAGAGCTTCGAATTGTGTAGCCGGCATCGCGATTTCACCGCGCAAATACGCCGCTACCGCAATATCACCGATGGAAACGGCCTGACCCGGCCAGAAAAAACCGGCGGCTGCCGTGACCCCAAGGGCCAGAACAGGGCTGAGCATGACGCAGACGCAAAGAACCTTCAGCACGCGCAGCTGTGTCATGTAGTCGTGCCGCAGACGCGTTCGGGCCACGGCCATGCGGGCGCACAACCAGATGAGTGCTGAAAGAACCAGCACCACGTTCAGGTCGAGAAATACATCGAGAACCGGTTTAACCGCTGTCATTTTGCAGTCTCCTCTCTACCAGTGCTCGAATTTCCTCCAGATCAGCTTCGGTCAGGCCGGCGTCGTCGACAAGTCGTGCCACCAGCGAGGCCGGGGTGTCATCGAACAACGTGCGGGACAGGTTCTGCAGCGACCGCGCCTGATAGGTGTCCTTCTCAAGCAGCGGACGGTAGATCAGGGTTTTGCCATTCTTGCGGCTTTGGACAAATCCCTTTTCATCCAGGATACGCAGGATCGTCGCGCCCGAGGTGTAGGCTAGGTTCCGCTCGGGCGGCAGCCGGTCCAGCACGTCGCGCACCGAGCCTTCGCCAAGTGCCCAGAGCTCGTTCATGAACTCCAGTTCGACCTCGGTCAGCAGATTTCCTGTCTTTCTCTTTCGCATCGGTCTCGGTGTCACCATTTTGCCTGTTATGCTTGCCAGACAAGCATCCTTTCGCGGTTACGCAAAGCCTAAACTTTCCAGAAAACGAAAACGCCCCAGCCGATCGACAGGAAAAGCGGCGTCCAGACCGGTTGGCCGACCAGCCCCAGCCAGGCCAGAAAGATATAGGCCGAACCCAGCAGGGTGATGAACAGCCGGTCGCCCAACGTGGTGGTCAGGCCCAGCACGCCCCGGCGTTCGATCCCGTCGCGGAACTTGACCACCTCGAGCACGCCGATCAGGGCGATGGCTGAGAAGATGCCCACGAAAACCGCCAGCGTTGCCGGGGTCCAGGCCATCCAGAAATCGGGCCACAGCGGGTCGGTCCATGAAAAGCCCTTGGGTTCTTCCTGACCGACATTGCCCCAGCCGGCCTTGGCTTGCGCCAGCGCCGAGGACGGGGCGAGCAGGGAGAGGGAGAGAAGGAGTTTGCGCATGTCGAACCTCATACACGTCCCATCGCGAAGCCGCGCGCGATGTAGTTGCGGACAAACCAGATGACGATGGCGCCGGGGATGATGGTCAGGGTGCCGGCGGCGGCCAGCAGGCCCAGCTCGTAGCCGGCGCTGGACGCGGTACGGGTCATCACGGCGGCGATGGGTTTGGCCTCGACCGCTGTCAGGGTCTTGGCCAGCAGCATTTCCACCCACGAGAACATGAAGCAGAAGAACGCCGCCACGCCCACGCCCGCCTTGATATTGGGCAGGAAGATCGTGACGAAGAACCGGGGGAAGGAATAGCCGTCGACATAGGCGGTTTCATCCAGCTCTTTCGGGATGCCGCGCATGAAACCTTCCAGGATCCACACCGCCAGCGGTACGTTGAACAGCGTGTGCGCCAGCGCCACCGCCAGGTAGGTGTCGAACAGATGGATCGACGAATACAGCTGGAAGAAGGGCAGGGCGAACACGGCCGCCGGGGCCATGCGGTTGGTCAGCAGCCAGAAGAACAACTGTTTGTCGCCCAGGAACCGATAGCGCGAGAACGCGTAGGCCGCAGGCAAGGCCACGCAGACCGATAGCACCGTGTTGATCGTCACGTAGGTGATCGAGTTGATATAGCCCCAATACCACGTCGGATCGGTGAAGATGGTGATGTAATTCTCCAGCGTAAAGGTCTGGGGAAAAAGGGAAAAGCCTGACAGGATCTCGTTCGTGGTCTTGAAGGACATCGCCACCAGCCAATAGATTGGCAGCATCAGGAACGCGATATACAGGATCGGGATGAGAGACCGCTTCTTCATTGCGCGTCATCCTTTGTCATGAGGGTGTAGAAGACCCAGGAAACCAGCAGCGTGATGGCGAAATAGATCAGGCTCATCGCGGCCGCGGGGCCAAGGTCGAACTGTCCCAGCGCGATCTTCACCAGGTCGATCGACAGCAGAGTGGTCGAGTTGCCGGGGCCGCCCCCGGTCAGAACGAAGGGTTCGGTGTAGATGTTGAAACTGTCCATGAACCGCAGCAGCACCGCGATGGTCAGAACCGTCTTCATCTTGGGGAGTTGGATATAGCGGAACACGGACCAGGGGCTTGCACCATCGATCTTGGCCGCCTGGTAATAGGCGTCAGGGATCGAAACCAGACCAGCATAGCACAGCAGCACCACCAACGAGGTCCAGTGCCAGACATCCATCACCACGATGGTGATCCAGGCCGACAGCGGCTGTTGGGTCATGTCATAGTTGATGCCCAGCACGTCGTTCAGGAAATACCCCAGCAGGCCGATCTTGGGCAGGGTGAAGATGTTCCACATCGAGCCGACCACGTTCCACGGGATCAGCATCGGCAGGGCCATCAGGACCAGGCAGACCGGCACCCAAAAGCCCTTGCGCGGCATCGACAAGGCCACGATGATGCCCAGCGGCACCTCGATCATCAGGATCAGCGCGGTGAACAGGAACTGCCGCCCCAGCGCCGCCTGGAACCGGTCGGACCGCAGGATCTGTTCGAACCAGCCCAGCCCTTCCCAGAAGAACTGGTTGTTGCCAAAGGTTTCCTGCACCGAGTAGTTGACCACCGTCATCATCGGCACCAGCGCGTTGAACGCCACCAGCGCCAGCACCGGCAGGACAAAGAACCACGCTTTCTGGTTTTCCGTTCTCATCGGGCGCGCTCCTCGGTTGCGATCCAGCCGTCGCGATACACGCGCGTCTGTTCAGGTTTGAATTTCAGAAAGACTTGCGATCCGGGCTCGGGGGGCGCGTGTTCGGTCACCGCCTTCAACGCGGTGTTGCCGACCATGGCACTGACCACAAAATGCCGGCCGATATCGGCCACCTTGGTGACATGGGCCGGAATGCCCTCGGGGCCGAAACCCACATATTCGGGCCGGATGCCCAGATCTGTGCGGCCGCCACTGCCGCTGACCGGACCTTCCAGCGCCACCTCGTGCCCTTCGAACAGGGCAAGATCGCCGCGGGCTTCGCAGGGCAGAACGTTCATGCCGGGCGAGCCGATGAAATGGCCCACGAACGTGTGCTGCGGGCGTTCGAACAGCTCGACCGGGGTGCCGATCTGGACCACTTCGCCTTCCTGCATCACCACGACCTCGTCGGCGAAGGTCAGCGCTTCGGTCTGGTCGTGGGTGACATAGATCATCGTCGCCTTGACGCGCTGGTGCAGCTCTTTCAGCTTGGACCGCAGCTTCCATTTCAGATGCGGGTCGATCACGGTCAATGGCTCGTCGAACATCACCGCGTTCACGTCGTCGCGGACCAGACCGCGGCCCATCGAGATCTTCTGCTTGTTGTCCGGGCTGAGGCCGCTGGCGCGGGTGTTCAGCATGTCGGTGACATCCAGCATCTCGGCGATTTCGTCGACGCGGCGCTTGATCGTCGCCGGATCGACGCCGCGGTTCTTGAGCGGAAAGGCCAGGTTCTCGCCCACGGTCATCGTGTCGTAGATCACCGGGAACTGGAACACCTGCGCGATGTTGCGCTGATCGGGGGGCAGGGCGGTCACGTCGCGGTCGTCGAACAGGATCTGCCCCTCGGATGGGGTCAGCAGCCCCGAGATGATGTTCAGCAGCGTGGACTTGCCGCAACCCGACGGCCCAAGCAGAGCATAGGCCCCGCCATCACGCCAGGTTACGTCGATTTCCTTCAGCGCATAGTCCTGTGGGCCTTGCGGCGATGGCATGTAGCTGTGTTTGAGGTTTGCAAGCTTGATCTGTGCCATGTCAGGCCACCCTTTTGCCGTCTTGGCCGAAATACCGGCAATGGGCCGGGTTCATGTAGAATGTGTGGTCCTCGCCCACCTGATAGGGGTGGACCCCTGCGGCCAGAGACACCCAGGCTTCCTCGCCATGTTGGAAATGCGCGCTGGAGTCGGACCCGGAGAGCTCGGTCACGATCACGCGGCCGGTCAGTTCAACGTCGGCGTCAGAAGCCTTGAGCGGAGTAACACGGTGCGGACGCACGGCGACCATGTATTCGCCATCGGCAATTCCGGACACAGTCCATCCACCTCCGCCAGCCAGGCGCGCTTGGGCACCGGCGACCGTGACGCGGGCCACGTTGATGGGCGGGTCGGAAAACACCCGCGCGGCGGCGAGGTTTTCGGGGTTGCGATAGATGTCCGCCGTCGGGCCGAACTGGGTCACGCGGCCGTCTTCCATCAAGGCGGTGTAGCCGCCCAGCAGCAGCGCCTCTTCGGGTTCGGACGTGGCATAGACCACCACGGCGCCGCGCCCGGCGAACAGCTCGGGCAGTTGCTCGCGCAGTTCCTCGCGCAGCTTGTAGTCCAGATTGGCCAGCGGCTCGTCCAGGAACACGGCGCGGCTGTCCTTTGCGATGGCGCGGGCCAGTGCGGTGCGCTGCTGTTGGCCGCCCGACAGTTCGTGTGGACGACGGTGCAGCATCGGGCGCAGTTGCAGCAGGTCGGCGGCTTCTTCCACGCGGCCTTCGATCTCGGATCGCGCCATTCCGGCCACGCGCAGCGGCGAGGCGATATTGTCGAATACAGTCATATGCGGGTAGTTCACGAAGAACTGGTGCACGAGGCTGATCTTGCGTTTCTGAGTGTTCAGCCGGGTCACGTCCTGCCCATCCATCAGGACCTTGCCCGAGGCAATCGGATCCAGGCCGGCCATCATCTTGATCAGAGAGGTCTTGCCCGACCCGGTCGCGCCCAGCAGCACGTTGAAATGGCCGGTCTGCAGCGTCAGGGACGTGGGTTTGATATGGGTAACGGTGCCGACCCGCTTGGTTGCGTTTTGTAGTTCGATCATGTCCGTGGGTTCCGATCCCGCAGCGCGTGGCAACGCTGTTTGGTCTTGGTTGGTAAGGGGCGCCGGTACCGGCGCCCCCCGGGGAGTAGTGGCTTACTGGGACTGCCAGCGTGCCACCAGTTCGTCGTAGTTGACGGTCTGGCCTTGCGGCTTCTCGTTCTCCAGCTTGGCTTTCGGCGCGCCCGGCTTCTCCAGCCAGAAGGCCGGATCCTGCGGTTCGTTCAGGCGCGGACCACAGCCGCCGTAGACGCCGGCGCTTTCATCTGCGGCCTGCATGCGGGCCATGGTGATGTCCATCTCTTCAGCCAGACGGTCCATCGCCTCTTGCGGGGTGAAGGCGCCCGAGTTCACGTCACCGATCTGCTGCCACCAGATTTGGGCCAGCTTCGGATAGTCGGGAACGTTGATGCCGGTCGGCGACCACGCCACACGGTCGGGCGAGCGGTAGAACTCGACCAGGCCACCCAGCTTGGGTGCGCGTTCGGTGAACGACTCGTGGTTGACCGAGCTGTCGCGGATGAAGGTCAGACCCACATGGGACTTCTTCACATCGACAGTCTTGGACGTCACGAACTGAGCGTAGAGCCACGCGGCCTGTGCCCGATCCGACGGGGTGGACTTCAGGAAAGTCCACGATCCCACATCCTGATAGCCAACCTTCTGGCCTTCTTCCCAATAGGGGCCATGCGGGCTGGGCGCCATCCGCCACAGCGGGTTGCCCTCATCATCGACGGTATTGTTGCCTTCGGACTTGGGCTTGACCATGTCGGCGGTAAAGGCCGTGTACCAGAAAATCTGCTGGGCCACGTTGCCTTGCGACAGAGCGGGCAGCGACTGGTAGAAGTCATAGGACGCCGCACCCGGAGGCGCATAGGCCCGCAGCCACTCGTCCCATTTGCGGATCGCGTAAACGGCCGCCGGGCCGTTTGCGGCACCGCCCCGCGACACCGAGGCGCCGACCGGGTTACAGGTGCCCGCTTCCATGCGGATGCCCCATTCGTCAACGGGTACACCGTTCGGTTCGCCCTTGTCGCCGGCACCGGCCATCGACAGCCAGGCGTCGGTCATCCGCCAGCCAAGGTCAGGCGCGCGCTTGCCGTAGTCCATGTGGCCATAGATCGCGACACCGTCGACTTCCTTCACGTCATTGGTGAAGAATTCAGCGATATCCTCGTAGGCAGACCAGTTGACCGGAACGCCCAGATCATAGCCGTATTTTTCCTTGAATGCGGCCTTGTTGGCTTCGTCATCGAACCAGTCCTTGCGGAACCAGTACAGGTTGGCGAATTGCTGGTCGGGCAGCTGGTACAGCTTGCCGTCGGGACCGGTGGTGAACTGGATACCCATGAAGTCATCCAGGTCCAGCGTCGGCGAGGTTGTCGCCGCCCAATCACCCGCCATCATGTCCGACAGGGGATAGGCCAGTTGCAGGCGCGAGTGCGTGCCGATCAAGTCACTGTCGTTGACATAGCCGTCATACAGGTTCCGTCCGGTCTGCATCTGCGTCTGAACGGCCTGAACGACCTCACCTTCACCCAGGATCTGGTGGTTGACCTTGATGCCGGTGATTTCCTCGAACGCCTTCGTCAGAACTTCGGATTCATACGAGTGGGTCGGGATACCTTCGGACAGAACGTTGATCTCCATCCCGGCATACGGTTCGGCAGCCTTGATGAACCACTGCATTTCCGCCATCTGCTCGTCTTTCGACAAGGTGGATGGTTGGAACTCGTCGTCGACCCACCGCTGTGCTGCGGCTTCGTCGGCCCAAACAGGACCGTGCCCCGCAATGACGGCAGCCGCCGCCACTGCGGACAAAAGATGTTTCCGCATCTTTCTCCTCCCAAAATTTATGGTTCTCCGGCGCGAACCGGATGACGAACAGCATCAGCGATTTTTCGCGAGTCTGTCAAACTAAAAAATTAGTAAATGGCGAAATTGGCCTGTTCGATCCAACGAATTTAACTACTATATACTTGAAAATATAGGATTTTTAACCCTCTCGACGTGGCGTCATCGGCTAGGCGAAAAGAGCATGCCGATGACCCTTCACTATGGGTTTTTCAGCGTCACCGCTTGGTCGAGCTGCAAATTTCGATGCAGAAAGGCACCGCAGTGGTAGCTCGCGATTTGCGTTTCTCGGAGGTGAAAATGGCAGCCCGTAGGGGAATCGAACCCCTCTTTCCAGGTTGAAAACCTGGCGTCCTAACCGATAGACGAACGGGCCACGTCAGCATTGCCCAAGCACAAGTGGCAGCCCGTAGGGGAATCGAACCCCTCTTTCCAGGTTGAAAACCTGGCGTCCTAACCGATAGACGAACGGGCCACGCTGGCTTGTGGAGGGCCTTTTACGGATTACGCCCCCCACCCGCAAGACGAAAAACGCACGGCCAGGAAACTTTTTTGCGGGTCAAAAAAGGCAGTGGCGTCAGCGGTCAATTTGCTTCGGCCGCGTCTTCCAGGCGCAACTGCACGCTTTGCCTGCCACCCCATGTATTGACCTCGAGCCGACCGGCAAAATGGAACCGCGCGCCACCGTGATTTGACAGCCTTTCGCCCATCGGTCCGTCAAAGGCACCAAATGCAATCGCGTCCAGCCCACCACCCATTCCGTCCGACAGCGACAGCTTCAAATGGGTTTCTCCGACCCGCTTGGCAAAGCGAACCTGCAGGTCGGGCATTGCAAACCGAGGGGCAGGGGCCCCGGCGCCAAATGGGCCGGCCTGCTCGATCTTTTCGATCAGATCAACCGAGGCCGCCCCGGGCATCAGCGCACCGTCCAGCTTGAGGTCGGCAGGACCGGCTTGGCCCGCCCCCTGTTTTGCCAGCAACTCCGAGAGTCTCTCCATCGCCGGTTCCAGCTGGTCGCGCATCACGGTCAGACCTGCGGCCATCTTGTGACCGCCGCCCTTGACCAACAAACCCTCGGCGGCCAACCGGTGGATTGATGCACCAAGATCGACACCCGAGACCGAACGGCCCGAGCCTTTGCCTTCGTCACCGTCGAAACCAATCACGACGGCGGGACGGTTCGACGCCTCTTTCAGGCGAGCCGCCACGATCCCAACGACGCCGGGATGCCAGCCGTCACCTGCAGCCCACACCAGCGGCGCATCCAATCCACGTTCTTCGGCCTGCGCCAGCGCCGCGGCGCGGACCGCATTCTCGATGTCGCGCCGTTCGGTATTCAGGTCATCAAGGCGCCGGGACAAGGCCTCGGCCTCGGTCACCGAGTCGGTGCTGAGCAGCCGCGCGCCGAGGTCTGCCTGCCCGACCCGGCCGCCGGCATTGATGCGCGGCCCAAGCAGAAAACCCAGGTGGTAACTGTTGGGCGCCGAATCCATGCGCGCCACTTCGGACAGCGCAACCAGTCCGGGGCGTTGCCGCTGCCCCATCACTTTCAAACCCTGCTGAACCAGCGCCCTGTTGATCCCGATCAGAGGTGCCACGTCTGCCACGGTCGCCAGCGCGACCAAATCCAGCATCGCCATCAGGTCCGGACCTTGGGCGTTGGCCTCGCGCAGTTGGCGCCCGGCCTCGACCAACATCAGAAAGACAACGGTTGCAGCACACAGATGGGCCAGGTCACCGCTTTCATCCTGGCGGTTGGGGTTCACCACGGCCACGCTATCCGGCAGCGTTTCGGCGCCCAGGTGGTGATCGAGAACGATCACATCGGCCCCCTTGGCTGCGGCAATTGCTTCGTGGCTTAGCGTGCCGCAGTCAACGCAGATGATCAGATCATGCGTTTCAGCAAGCTGGCTCATGGCGGGGGCGTTGGGGCCATAGCCCTCGTCGATACGATCGGGCACATATAAGGTCGCCTGACGCCCCATCTGCCTGAGCCAAACCAGCAACAGGGCTGCCGAGCTGCCGCCGTCGACATCATAGTCGGCGAAAACGGCGATGCGCTGGTTGTCCCGCACCGCTTTCAGGAACCGCGTTGCGGCGATCTCCATGTCGCGCAGGCTGCGAGGATCGGGAAGAAGGTCGCGCAGTTTTGGAGACAGAAAGCTCTCGGCCTCCATCGGCGGGACACCGCGCCGTGCCAGCACCTGGCACAGGGGGCGGGGCAGGTCGGTCTGCTGGGCCAGCATCTCGGCGGCCCGGTCCAATTCAGGCGATGGACCAATCCACCGGCGGCCCGTCAAAGACTGTTCAACACCCAGAAAGCTCAATCCACTTCTCCTGAAAAGGGCCGAATCCTGTCGGACCCGGCCCTTGAACGGTTGTGTCTGCGGGGCCGCTCAGCCTTCGACATGCGGCCAAATGGGGGTGCGGTAGGACATGCGCCGCACCGATCCGGTTTTCGAGCGCATCAGCAGGGTCGTCGTCTCGACCCAACCGGGTTCCCGCTTGATCCGCGGCAGCAGCGACCCGCCGGTGACACCGGTCGCCGCAAAGATCACATCGGCGGTGACCATCTCGTCGCGGGCATAGACACGATCCAGATCGGTAATACCGGCTTTGGCTGCCCGACCGCGTTCATCATCATTTCGGAACATCAGACGTCCAAAGATCTGGCCACCCATGCATTTCAGCGCGGCGGCCGCCAGAACGCCTTCGGGCGCGCCACCCTGGCCCATGTACATGTCGATGCCGGTCGTCTCGGACTCGGCACAGTGCATGACGCCTGCAACGTCACCGTCGGTGATCAGGCGGATCGCAGCGCCGGTTTCGCGCACCTCGGCGATCATCGCTTCATGGCGCGGACGTTCCAGTATGCAAACGGTAATGTCCTCGGGGGTGCATCCTTTGGCCTTGGCCAGCGCCTCGACCCTTTCCCGCGGGGACATGTCCAGTGTCACCACGTTCTCGGGGAAGCCCGGGCCGATCGCCAGCTTGTCCATGTAGACGTCCGGCGCGTGCAGCATCGAACCGCGCGGACCCATCGCGATGACGGTCAAAGCGTTGGGCATATCTTTTGCGGTCAGCGTCGTACCCTCGAGCGGGTCCAGAGCGATGTCCACGCCCGGGCCGTTGCCGGTGCCGACCTCTTCGCCGATATACAGCATCGGCGCTTCGTCGCGTTCGCCTTCACCGATGACTACCACGCCAGCGATATCCAGCAGGTTCAGCTGTTCACGCATCGCGTTGACCGCGGCCTGGTCGGCGGCTTTCTCGTCCCCGCGTCCGACCAGCGAGGCCGAGGCCAGAGCAGCCTGCTCAGCCACGCGCGCAAGTCCAAGGGACAGAAGGCGGTCGTTGAAATCGATTTTGGCAGCGCTCATGCGATGTAATCCTTTGGTAAAGCGAAGACGTCCTGACTGGCATAGCCTGCTCGTGGCGCAGGCCGCAAGGGTTCAAACCTGCTCGATACGCAGAGCTACCGGTTCGCCCGCAACCACATCCGTGGTGCGCAAGTCCTCCAACGCAACGTCCAGCGTGGCGCGTGTGGTCTTGTGTGTAACGATCAGTACCGGTGCCGTGTCCTCGGCATGTGCGTATTGGCGCATCCGGTCGATTGAAACGCCGGCATTGCCCAGAATCGCGGCCACCTTGGCCAGCGCACCTGGTTTGTCCAGCAATGCAAGGCGCAGATAATAAGGAGCAGGCAGGCCGGTGATTGCGGGCTTGGAGTCGACCAGCGACGTGGCGGGTTGACCAAAGGTGGAAATCCGCAGGCCCCGCGCCAGGTCGCAAACATCCCCCATCACCGCACTGGCGGTCGGACCTTCGCCAGCACCGGGTCCCCGCAAAACGAACTGTTCGACGGCGTCGCCCTCGATGACCACCATGTTGGTGCCGCCCTCCAGCTGTCCCAACGGCGAGTCACTGGGTACCAGGCAGGGCTGCATCCGCTGTTCGAGCCCGCGCGGCGTGCGCTGCGCAACGCCCAACAGCTTGATGCGGTAGCCCATATCGTCGGCCTGATGGATGTCATCCAGGCTGATATGCTGAATGCCCTCGATCTCGATCCCGTCGAAATTCGGCTTTGTTCCAAATGCGATCGAGGCCAACAGCGCCAATTTGTGCGCCGCGTCGATGCCGCCGACGTCAAGGTTGGGATCCGCTTCGAGATAACCCAACTGAGCGCACTCCTCGAACAGGGCGTTGTAGCCCAATCCCTGTGACTGCATTCGGGTCAGGATATAGTTGCAGGTGCCATTCATCACGCCCATGACGCGCTTGATGTCATTCCCGGCCAACCCTTCGGTCAGGGATTTTATGACGGGAATTCCTCCGGCCACGGCAGCCTCGAACCGGATCACGCGGCCTGCGGCCTCGGCCTGTTCCGCCAATGCCTGGCCGTGAATGGCCAGGAGCGCCTTGTTTGCGGTGACCACGTCCTTGCCGCTGGCCAATGCTGCCTCAACCGAGGCCTTTGCCGGGCCGTTTTCACCGCCCATCAACTCGACGAACACATCGATGTCGTCTCGTTTGGCCAAGGCCACCGGGTCAGTTTCCCACGCGAAGCCGGACAGGTTCACCCCGCGATCTTTGGCGGCGTCGCGCGCCGAAACGGCAACGATCTCGATCGGACGACCAGTGCGTGCTTGGAGCAATTCGGCATGACGGCGCACGATCTTGACGACGCCCACACCCACGGTTCCCAAGCCAGCAATTCCAAGCCGTAGCGCCTGTGTCATTCCGTGGGTTCCTTTCCGCTCGAAGTCTGCCTGTTGGACGCAAGGTCCTTTGTCGGCTGCCATAGCTGGTTCAACGCGGCGGTGCAATCCGTCAGGGACAGAGTTGTTGCGCAGTGGGCGAGCGTACGGGGCTTACTGGGTCTCGGCGTTCTGGAGTGCCTGTGCCTTTTGCGACAGCCGCTCGGCCCGTTGTTCCAATTCTTCTTCCACGGCGGCTGCCTCGTTCACCGGGTCGACGGGCGGCACGTTGACCTGGGTCAACGGGATCAGCTTGGGGTAGGGCGCGGCCTTTACCGAGGCCGCTTCGCTTCCCTCCAACTCGGGAATATCTGCGCACGCGGCCAACAGGAGCAGCGGCAGGATGACGGAAACAGCTTTCATTTCGCGACCCGAACAGTGAGGAACCTGAACGTGATGCACTTTTTGCATGAACGGTTCAAGCGGGGTTCTATATGAACGTACGTTCATATACGATGGATCCATGGCACGTACTCAAGGCTCTCATTCCGATATCACCGGGCCCCGCATTCGCGAGGCCGCCCTGGGATTGTTTGCACGGCATGGCTATGCCGCTGTGTCCATGCGCCAAATCGCGGGGGAGGTCGGAGTGCAGGCCGGTGCGCTTTACAATTACACTCCGGACAAGCAAAGCCTTCTGTTCCGCCTGATGCAGGACCACATGCAAGAGCTGCTGGCGGCCTATGAAGCGTTGGAACCACAGGCGGATGCATTGGGTGCCTTGCGGCAATTCGTGGGTTTCCACATCCGGTTTCACATGCAGCGACCCGACGAAGTGTTCATCGCCTACATGGAGCTGCGAAATCTGACGCCTGAAAACTTCGCCGAAATCGAAAAGCTGCGCCGACGGTATGAGGATGCGTTACAGAGCATCCTGCTGGCCGGCCAGAAGGACGGTCTATTCTCTGTTCAGGATGCGAAGATCGCGACGCTAGCGGTGATTGCCATGCTGAATGGTGTCATGACGTGGTACAGGGCCGGTGGACGGCTTTCGCTGGACGAGGTCGAGCAGATTTATTGGGATATGGTACGCAAGGCGGTCGCGGCCTGATTGGCCGCGCCACGTTACCGGTTGTCTGGAGTCAGTGCGCCGGCTTGATGAAAGTACCGTTGCGCAACTCCCGAAACGCCTGCTCGAGTTCGGCACGCGTGTTCATCACGATCGGGCCATGCCATGCTACCGGTTCATTGATCGGCGCACCCGAGATCAACAGGAATCGCACGCCTTCAGGCCCGGCCTGAACGGTTATTTCGTCTCCGGTGCCAAACCGCACCAGCGTCCGGTTGCCCGACATGTCGCGAATGTTCAGCTCTTGCCCGGCGACTTCCTTCTCAAGCAGAACGCCGGTCGGCTGCGAGGCGTCGGCGAAAGCGGCCTGCCCATCGAAAACATAGGCGAAAGCACGGCGATAAGTATCTATCTTGAATGTCTTTTTCACCCCTGCAGGAATCGATACGTCCAAGTATTGCGGGTCCGCGGCGATACCGTCCACCGGCCCGGTCTTACCCCAGAACTTGCCGACGATGACCCGCACCGTGGTGCCATCATCATCGATCACTTCAGGAATGTCCTTGCCCTGAACGTCCTGGTACCGAGGAGCCGTCATCTTTTGAGCCGAGGGCAAGTTGCCCCACAGCTGAAACCCATGCATCTGCCCGGATGCATTTCCCTTGGGCATTTCCTGATGCAGAATTCCGGACCCCGCCGTCATCCACTGGACGTCTCCGGCACCCAGTTGGCCGCGGTTGCCCAGCGAGTCGCTGTGATCGACGGTTCCCGACAGCACGTATGTGATGGTTTCAATGCCGCGGTGGGGATGCCAGGGAAAGCCGGCCTGGTAGTCCTGCGGGTGCTCGTTGCGGAAGTCATCAAACAAAAGGAAAGGATCCAGTTCGGACGGATCCTGAAATCCAAAAGCGCGGTGAAGCTTTACACCAGCGCCTTCCATCGTCGGAACGGCCTTGCGGGTTTCGAGTGTTGGTCTGAGCGACATTTGGATCTCCTGTCTCTGGACCCGTTATCTAATTTTCGCTGAAGTACGGTCAATTCGCGAGAAAGCACTGCCTCTGTGCAAAATTGCGCCGGGTGAGTCTTGGCCTGTTGCTTGACGCTGAAAGCGGGTATGGGGGGCAGGCAAAGGCGGAGTTGGAAATGCAAGAAGACGTACTGGCAACGATTCAGGCTTCATCGGCACGGCGGTGGATGGGCGTGGGAATGCTCGTCACCGTGGGCGCGTTCGTGACTTATGTCGCCCTGGCCGCACCGCCCGCGCCGGAATGGCAGCTGTTCCTGTTCGTGGTCGGAGGTGGCGCGCTTTGGCTTGCGCATCGCGTCTGGCATGCGACCGCGGACCGGATCGAGCTGACGCGCACGGAATTGCGGACAGGCAGCGGCAAGCTGATTGCCGAGGTTGGTGAAATCGAAGGGGTGGATCGGGGTGTGTTCGCCTTCAAACCGTCAAACGGCTTTCTGCTGACGACCCGTAGCAAACGGGGCAGGGCTTGGGCCCCGGGCCTTTGGTGGCGCGTCGGGCGACGTATTGGCGTCGGCGGCATGACGTCCGCCGCTGAGACCAAGTTCCTGTCAGAAATGCTTTCCGCGATGCTGGCCGAGGCCGAATAGCTCTCAGCACCCGCCCGGTGCGTCGATCTTGTCGTAGACGCGCGGGTGGGTGAATACGAAATTGTCCATGGCAAATTCGTTTTCGCCGTATCCGATGCGGAAGGGACGGCGATAGAAGTCCTTCACTTCGACCAGGATCATCTTGCCGTTGTCCGGCATGATGGGCAGCTTGTCCCGGATTTCGCTGATGGTGCCATCGGTCCACGCCTCAAAGCTTTCGCCGCGAATACAGGACCACTGCACATAGTGCCGGTCATCCGGCAGGTCGAAGCGAAGGAACGAGATGCGCATCGACACGTCGGAGCGGTCCGACATCATCTGCTGCAGCAGGTCATACAGCGTATCCATATAGGTCGCGTTGATGTCATTGCGTTCGCGGGAAATGACGTCGGCGATCGCATAAGACGCCTTGAGATTCCGCGAGCTCTGCTTGTACCCGTCGAAGAACGTATAGGACGCACACATGCCCCAGAAGAGCAAGGGATAGATCATCACGGCCTCGACACTGATCACGCCGGATTCCTTGCGCGAAAACCGTTTCAGATACCGGACAGCCAGCGAGAAGATTGAGCGATCAGGTCGGTTCATAGACAAACACCGTTGTTGCGTGCAGTTCGTACATACCGTTGGGCTTTTTTCGCGCGATGGCGCCCAGAATGGTACCCCACCACAGCGGCTTTACCTCGACGCAGGCGCGGACGATCATCAGTTCGTCCGACGTGCCGGGCTCGAAGATCTGGCTGTTGCGGATCGTTGCCGGGGTATCGATGCAGTAGGGGTTGGGATCCAGCGTGGTCCCAATAAACGGGTCGACGCGGGTCATTTCCAGGATCAGGTTTTCCTTGCACTCAGGAATGTAGCCTGCCTTGTCGCACACGATGTCCTTCAACAGAGTGTGGGTCCAGCCATCCTGAACGTTGGTGGTATACTTGTCGAGGTTGTTCAGGCGAACGTCGCGGATCGTTTCGTCCAGACCACGCTCGAGATTGGCGTGGTTGAAGGCCCCGATTCCGACTTCGACGGCCGAATAGGTCGTCATGATGAAGATGGGAAACCAGAAGACGAACTCGATCGTCGCCATCCCATCTTCTTTCCGCCGGAACGTGCGGAATTGATGAAGCAAACGCTTGATCATTGGGTCAGCCTCAAATTGCGGATGGTCGATCCGATCGATGCAAATACGTCGACGATTTCGTCACCGGTCGCCTCGTAGTAGGCGCCATCATCGCTTTTGCAGTCTTTCAGAAGGGCCTTGCCCTGATCGGGAGCTTCGAAAGCGATAGTGAAGACTACGATGCCATTGGCGCGAGCGGCGGCACACATTGCGCGCGCGCGCGGGTCCTTGGTGCCCGACCCGATCGAAGTGACCGCGTTGTTGTACCAGGTGTTGCCTTTCGTGCTCCCCAGCGCTTCGCGGAACAGGTCGCGGATCGCGCGACGGGTCGTGCGTTCCCAGACCTGAACCCAGGTCAGGTTGACCGATGTCGCGGGGTCGCCATTGTTGTCCAGAACAGTGCGGGTCTCGCTTCTGCTGTAGTCAAAGTTGTAGCAGACGCCGCCGGACCGGTAGGTGCACCGATAGACAGTATACTCGTCGTTGCCATAGGGATCGTCCTGCCAGATCTCGCGACCCCAGTACCAACCCTTGCTGCTGTCCCATTCGGTATAATCGACATCGTGCCAGAAGTACTTCTCGGTCTCGTAGTCATAGGTCGAATAGGTGGACTTTTTGGCATTCCACCACAGAATGGACGTACCCTCACGGTAGGGGTCGTTTACCATGTACTGAGTGGTGTTCGCGCCGTCCGTCATCAACACCAGAACCTTCATCGAGTCGTTGCTGGAGTAGCTGTTGGGACGGGTGGCGAACTCTGCAGGCACTTCATCACCCGCCAGACGTGCGATCACCGGCTGAATGCTTTCGTCAAGCAGGGCAAGACCCCATTTCAGACCGACGTCGATCGACGTGTTTCCGCCGGCAGTAAAGCTTTCGATGTGATCTTTGAGAACCTGCGGATCCTTTTGCAGGACCGAGACCTCACGGTTGGCGAGTTCGTCACAGACTTCGCTGTAGACGTAGCCGTTGCTGGGGCGCCGGTCATAGGTGCTCCACGGCGTGAAGTGCAGTGTGCGTTGGCGGATCGTATCGGGGTCCAGCGCGGTGGTGTTGAACTCGCTGCTGGTGAAGTTGATGCAGTTTGCCCGGTTATTGGTGCCGGTCGTGCTGAATTCGTCCATCAGATAGTCGGGCAGCGACACCTGAGTTGCGTATGGGATGATCGAGATCGACAGCTTCCCGTCCTCGGTCTTGTCCGCCATCTCTTGCACGAAGTTTTTGGCCGCCACTTTTAGGTTGGCCAGGCGATTGTAGCTGTTCATCGAGCCAGAGACGTCGAGGACCAAAGAAATCTCAACGTCATCAATGGCTTCTTCGGCAACGCTGGTTGCCGCGCTCACGATCGAGTCAACATCCCACCACTGCATGAAGTGCATGCCGACATCCATCTGGGCGCTCGCTTGGACCTTGCGGTAGCCTTCGATCGTAACGGCGGTCGCGCCGCAGACATTGGGTTCCACGATCGGGTCACCAACCAGGTACTGGTCCAAGCCTTCCTTCGCGAGGTAGTCGACAACCACGTCCTTGGGGCAAAGGTCCTGATCCAGGTCGGCCGCCGCCAGTACGGCGCGGTCCAGAGCATATTGCAGGCGCGCACGTTCGCGATCGTACCGCATAACGTCCACGGCGAAGCCCGCCGCGGTGAAGATGATCATCAGAAGGAAGAGGGCGAAGATGGTCATCGTCCCGCTTTCCGAGGTCACGAAAGACTCGACGGCGCTCCGGCACCGGTCTGCCTGGCGCGGTTTCTCCGACCGTGTCGATGTCCATTCAAAATTGCGCATAACGAAATCCTTTTGCCGGCCAAAAGCAGCGAAGCCAGTTCTTCGGAACTTAAATAATTTAGATGTGGATCGTGGCGAGAATTGGGCGTGATCGTCACTATGGTGCTCTTTTTGAATGAAAATCGGCGGCAGTCTGGCTGGGAGGGGCATCTTTGTTTCGTTGCTCGGGACAATTTCTGGAAATCGTAAATGTCCGCGACTCGGCTCGGTTGGTCGAAACGCGCTGTTCATAAATTGATGAAAAAAAGTGCAAATCTCGATTGCAGCCGCTTGCCAAGGGTGCGACAAAACGTCATGACGCTCGACGTCAACCGGCATGGAGGATTTTATGACGGCCATCAAGGAACCCAGCTTTCGGGAGAGTGTAGATCTGATGTTCAACAGGGCGGCTGCCCTGATGGATCTTCCACCCGGACTTGAGGAAAAGATCCGGGTCTGCAATGCGACCTACACCGTTCGGTTTGGCGTGCGTCTGCGGGGGCAGATACATACTTTCACCGGCTATCGCTCGGTTCATTCCGAGCATATGGAGCCGGTAAAAGGCGGTATCCGCTATGCGATGGCCGTGAACCAGGACGAGGTCGAGGCGCTTGCTGCGCTGATGACCTACAAGTGCGCTTTGGTCGAGGCTCCGTTTGGCGGGTCCAAGGGCGGCCTGCGTATCGACCCGCGCAAATACGAGGAGCATGAGCTGGAGCAGATCACCCGCCGTTTCGCCTATGAGTTGGCCAAGCGCGACCTGATCAACCCGTCGCAGAACGTCCCGGCCCCTGACATGGGCACCGGCGAGCGTGAAATGGCTTGGATGGCTGACCAGTATGCGCGGATGAACACCACAGACATCAACGCGCGGGCCTGCGTGACCGGCAAGCCGTTGAATGCCGGCGGCATCTCGGGCCGGGTCGAGGCGACGGGGCGTGGTATCCAATACGCGTTGCGCGAGTTCTTCCGCCATCCCGAGGACGTCAAGAAAGCTGGCATGTCAGGCTCGCTGGACGGAAAGCGGGTCATCGTTCAAGGCCTCGGCAACGTGGGCTATCACGCGGCCAAGTTCCTGAGTGAGGAAGACGGCTCTCTGGTTGTGGGCATCATCGAACGTGACGGTGCGATCTATAACCCCGAGGGGATCGACGTCGAAGCGGTTCACCAGTGGATCGTCAAACATGGCGGTGTGAACGGCTACCCGGATGCAACGCACACCACCGAGGGCACTGCTGTGCTGGAAGAGGATTGTGACATTCTGATCCCGGCCGCGCTGGAGGGCGTGATCAATCTGTCCAATGCCGAGCGCATCAAGGCGCCGTTGATCATCGAGGCCGCGAACGGTCCGGTGACCGCCGGGGCCGACGAAGTGCTGCGCAAGAAAGGCACCGTGATCATTCCAGACATGTATGCGAACGCTGGCGGTGTGACGGTATCGTATTTCGAGTGGGTCAAGAACCTCAGCCACATCCGTTTTGGCCGGATGCAGCGCCGTCAGGAAGAGGCGCGGCACGAGTTGATCGTGAAAGAGCTGGAGCGGTTGGACCGCTATCTTGGCGATGCATGGTCGATGTCTCCGGACTTCAAGGCCAAATACCTCAAAGGCGCGGATGAGCTTGAGTTGGTGCGCTCGGGCCTGGATGACACGATGCGCATCGCCTACCAGGCCATGAGCGAGGTCTGGCACGATCGCGACGACGTCGATGACCTCCGCACCGCGGCATACATCGTGTCCATCGACCGTGTTGCCAAGAGCTATCGGGCCAAGGGCCTCTGACGTCTCGGAAACCGGGCAATCGGGCTTTGACAAAAAGTCCGGTTGCCGCACATCCTGCGCTGGAGTTCAGGCAGTGAAACCAGCGAGGATCTCATGCAAATTACCCGTTCTGTAGCTTGGGCCGCGGCGATAGGATCCGCGACCCTGGCGCATGCGACTGCTGCCATCGCCCAACCCCGGCAGGGATGGACGCCGACTGTGGAAGGGTTGGCTGTCTATCAGGGCAGCGCCGATCTCGAGGACGGCGGTGATTTCAGCGCATCGCGCGCGTTTCTGCGGGCAGGCGGCATTTACAGCTATGGTGACGGGTCCTTTGTGGGTTTGCTGGCGAGTTTCGGTCAGTTTTCCTACGATTTCGGGTTGCCCGGAAACCAGCCGTGGGACGACATCCGCGACATTCGCCTGAGCGTTCCATTGCGTTTCACTCTGGACAACGGGGCTGCGGTGATCGTCTCGCCCCAATTGAGATGGGACTATGAGACCGGCGCCAGTGCCTCGGACGGCTTCATCTATGGTGCCTTCGCCGGTATTTCATGGGCGGTGAACCCCAATCTGCGCATCGGCCCGGCATTTGGCGTGTTCTCCCAGGTTGGAACCAATGATCTCGAAGTCTTTCCCGCGCTTCTGGTCGACTGGACCTTTGCCGAGCGCTGGCGTCTGAGCACCGGGCGCGCGTTGGGGGCCACTCAAGGCCCCGGGGTCACGCTGGAATACAAGGCTTCGGAAAGTGTCAGCGTGGGGCTTGCCGTTCGGTCCGAGAGGGTCCGCTTTCAGTTGAACGATAACGGGTTGGCACCGGGCGGCGTAGGCGAGGACAGCAGCATCCCGGTTGTTCTGTCGGTTGAATACGCGCCAAACCCCGGAGTTTCGCTGTCGGCATTTGCGGGCGCCGAGTTTGACGGCGAGTTGCGCCTGGACAACGCAGCAGGGCAAGAGGTCAGCCGGCAGGGCTATGATACCGCTCCGATCGTGGGCGTTGCCTTCCGTCTGCGGTTCTGAAGGCGAATTCGTTTGCGACCGGTTTGGTCGCGCGTTGACAAGTTCTTGTCGAAAACGGATGCGGAGCCCCGAGCCCGGATTGCTACTCCTGTTGGAAGTTGGTTTGATGCCAGCAAACCCGCAGGGAGATCTGAATGCGCTTTTCCGGCTTTCGCGTCCTGAAGGAAGGACTGACGGGCAACAAGGGTTGGACGGCGCATTGGCGTGATCCCGAGCCCAAAGCCGAGTACGACATCGTCATCATCGGCGGTGGGGGGCATGGTCTCAGCACCGCGTACTATCTGGCGAAAGAACACGGCCTGACAAATGTCGCCGTGCTGGAAAAGGGTTATATCGGCGGCGGCAATGTGGGGCGCAACACGACGATCGTGCGCGCCAACTATTTTCTGCAAGGAAATTCCGAGTTCTATTCACATTCCCTCAAGCTGTGGGAGGGGTTGGAAGAGGACCTGAACTACAACGTGATGCATTCGCAGCGGGGCATCATCAACCTGTTCCATTCGGACGGGCAGCGGGACGCGGCCGCGCGCCGGGGCAACATGATGATCAGCCAGGGCGACGATGCCATCCTGCTGGACCGCGATGCACTGCGCGAGATGCTGCCCTATCTGAACTATGACGATCTGCGCTTTCCCATCTATGGCGGTCTGTACCATCCGCGTGGCGGCACGGCCCGGCATGATGCCGTGGCCTGGGGCTATGCCCGCGGGGCGGACCAGCGCGGGGTGGATCTGATCCAGAATTGCGAGGTCACCGGCATCGACATCGAAAACGGCGCCGTGCGCGGGGTGCAGACGACGCGCGGGGCGATCCGAGCCAGGAAGGTAGGGATCGTGGTTGCGGGTCGTTCGGGGCTAGTTGCCGGCATGGGCGGGATGCGCTTGCCGATCGAAAGCCACGTGCTGCAGGCCTTCGTGACCGAAGGGCTGAAGCCTTGCATCGACCACGTCGTGACCTTCGGCATGGGGCATTTCTACATCAGCCAATCCGACAAGGGTGGGCTGGTGTTCGGCGGCGACCTGGATTTCTATGCCTCCTACGCGGCGCGGGGCAATCTGCCGACGGTCGAAAGTGTAATGGAGGCCGGCGTGGCCCTGATGCCGATGATCGGCAAAGCCCGGGTGCTGCGGTCCTGGGGCGGGATCATGGACATGTCGCCGGACGGGTCGCCGATCATCGACCGCACCCCTATCGACGGGCTGTACCTGAACTGCGGCTGGAACTACGGCGGGTTCAAGGCGGTTCCGGGCTCGGGCAACGTGTTTGCCCACCTGATGGCCACCGACCGGTACCACGAGAACGCGACAGGGTTCCGGCTGGATCGTTTCCGCACCGGGCGCGGGATCATCGATGAAGAGGGCAAGGGCTCTCAGCACAATCTGCATTAGGGGCGGGCCGGGATGTTTCGTTCGAATATTTGTGAAAGCCAGGAGGCGCGGCCATGAGGATCACCTGTCCGTATTGCGGCGAGCGCGACCGCCGCGAGTTCTACTATCGCGGGGCCGCCGTCGATCTGGACCGGCCCGCCCCGGATGCCGGGCCTGACGCTTGGGACGATTTCGTCTATCTGCGCGACAACCCCGCGGGCGAGACGCGGGATCTGTGGTATCACGAGGGCGGCTGCGGCGCATGGATCGTTGTGACACGCAACACGCTGACCCACGAAATTTCGGCGACCGAACCTGCGTCCGGGGGCAAACGATGAGGGTCGCGGACAGGGGGCTGATCGACCGCGGCACTCCGGTCGAGTTTTCCTTTGACGGAATCCGGTATTCGGGCTTTCAGGGCGATACACTGGCCTCGGCGCTGCTGGCCAATGGCGTGCGCCTGATGGGGCGGTCGTTCAAATATCATCGCCCGCGCGGCGTCCTGACCGCCGGCAGCGAAGAGCCGAACGCTTTGGTCACCATCGGCCGAGGCGCCGTGCAGGACCCCAATGTGCGGGCCACGGTGCAAGAGATCTATCCGGGCCTCGAGGCGCGCAGCCAGAACCGCTGGCCCAGTCTGAGCTTCGACGTGATGGCGGTGAACGATCTGGCCGCGCCCTTCCTGGGGGCGGGCTTCTACTACAAGACCTTCATGTGGCCCCGCAGCTTTTGGGAGAAGCTGTACGAACCGATGATCCGCCGCGCCGCGGGGTTGGGCGCGCTGTCCGGGCAGGCCAACGCCGACAGGTATGAAAGCGCCTATGCCTTCTGCGACCTGCTGGTGATCGGGGCTGGCCCGGCGGGTTTGATGGCTGCCTTGACGGCCGGCCGGGCCGGGGCGGATGTCATTCTGGCCGATGAAAGCAACCAGATGGGCGGGCGGCTGCTGGCCGAGACGCTCGAGGTGGATGGCAAGCCGGGTCACGTCTGGGCAGACGAGGTTCTGGCCGAGTTGCGTGCGATGGACAATGTGCGGTTGATGACCCGCACGACCGTGGCGGGTGCCTACGACCAGGGCACCTTTGCCGCGCTCGAACGGGTCTTGCACCATACGGGCGACTGTCCCGCCGGTGCGCCGCTGGAAGCATATTGGAGGATCGCCGCCCGCCGCTCGGTTCTGGCGGCCGGGGCGCTGGAACGCCCGGTGGCGTTTCGCGACAATGACCGGCCCGGCATCATGACCGCCGGGGCCGTGCGGGCCTATCTGAACCGCTGGGGCGTCGCCGCCGGCCAGAGTGTCACGATCTTCGGCAACACCGATGACATCCACCAGACGGCCCGCGACCTGTTGGCCGCCGGGGTCCACGTTGCCGCCGTGATCGACAGCCGCCATGACGGGCCGGTGTCGACCGACTATCCGGTGCTGCGCGGGGCGCAGGTCTGTGGCAGTTCGGGGCGCAAGGGGCTGGAGTCGATAACCGTGCGCCGCGCCAGCGGAGAAGAGCGCATTCAAACCGATTGTCTGGCGATGACCGGCGGATGGAACCCCTCGGTCCACCTGACCTGCCACATGAACGGGCGCCCGACCTGGCGGCGTGACATTGCCGCCTTCGTGCCCACGCCGGGCGCCGTGCCCGGGATGCGCCCGGCCGGGGCCTGCAACGGCGCGTTCTCGACCGCGGCTTGTCTGAGCGAGGGCATTTCGGCTGCGACCGAGGCGCTGGGTGATCTGGGCCTTAAGGCGCCCAAACTCGAGCCGCCGCAGGCCGAGGATCAGCTCTATGAAATCGCGCAGCTGTGGGCGGTGCCGGGCAAGGGGCGCGCGTGGCTGGATTTCCAGAACGACGTGACCGTCAAGGATGTCAAACAGGCCGCGACCGAGAACTTCCGCTCGGTCGAGCACATGAAGCGTTATACCACGCAAGGCATGGCCGCCGATCAGGGCAAGAACTCGAATGTCGCGGCGCTGGCCATTCTTGCGGATGCCACCGGGCGGGCGATCCCCGAGACCGGAACCACCACCTTCCGCCCGCCTTACGCGCCGATTGCCATCGCCGCGCTGGGCGCGGGGGCCGAGGGGGCGGGGTTCAAGCCGCAGCGCTTCACCACCTCGCACAAGGCGTCAGTGGCGCGCGGGGCGCCGATGGTCGAGGCCGGGCTGTGGTATCGGCCCAGCTATTTCCCGCAGCCGGGCGAGACCACGTGGCGCCAGTCCTGCGACCGCGAAGTGCAGATGGTGCGCACGGCGGTCGGCGTGTGCGATGTCTCGACCCTGGGCAAGATCGACATTCAGGGGCGCGACGCCGCGCAGTTTCTGGATTTCGTCTATACCAACACGTTTTCGACACTGAAGGTCGGGCGCGTGCGCTATGGGCTGATGCTGCGCGAGGACGGGTTCGTCATGGATGACGGCACCACCGCGCGATTGGGTGACAGTCATTTCCTGATGACCACCACGACCGCCGCCGCTGGTGACGTGATGAAGCATCTTGAATTCGTGCGTCAGGGTCTGCGGCCCGATTGGGACGTGTCGCTGGTTTCTGTGACGGAGCAATGGGCGCAATTCGCCGTGGCCGGCCCCAAATCGCGCGAGGTGCTGAACGGCCTGCTGGACACCCCGCTGGATGATGCTGCGTGGCCGTTCATGGCCTGCGGGCCGGTTTCGGTTCTGGGGGTGCCGGGGCGTCTGTTCCGGATCTCGTTCTCGGGCGAACACGCCTACGAGATTGCGTTGCCTGCGCGGTATGGGGCCAGCCTGTTCGACATCCTGACCCGACAGGCCGAGGCGCTGGGCGGTGGCCTCTATGGGATGGAGGCGCTGAACGTCCTGCGGATCGAGAAGGGGTTCATCACCCATGCAGAAATCCACGGGCGGACGACGGCCTTTGACATCGGGATGGGCCGGATGGTGTCGCAGAAAAAGGACTGTGTCGGCAAGACCATGTCCGAACGCCCGGGGCTTGAGGAGCCGGGGCGCGAGCGGTTGGTCGGCCTCAAACCCATCGGGGAAAGCCGCCAGTTGCTGGCCGGCGCCCATCTGTACAACGAAGAGGACGCGCCGGTGCGCACCAACGATCAGGGCTATGTGACCTCGGTCTGCTACTCGCCGACGCTGGGCAGCATGCTGGGGCTGGCGTTTCTGGCCGATGGCCCCGACCGTCATGGCGAGATCGTCAAAATGGTCGATCATCTGCGCGGCGTGACCACGCTGTGCGAGGTGACTGACCCGCTGTTTTTTGACCCAGAGGGAGAGCGTGTACGTGGATAAGCTGATTGCCCAGACCCTGTGCGACGGGCTGCTGCCGCTGACCATCGGAACGGTCTCGGTCACCGAGGTCGACCCGGGCGCGATACATGCGGTTTCGGCCTTTCAAGGGCAGGCCAAATCGCTGTCCGAGGCGATGAAGGCGGCGCATGGCATGGCGCTGCCGGCCCCGAACCGGGCCACCGGGAAGTCGGGCGCGCGGGCGGTCTGGTTTGGCCCGGGTCAGGTCATGCTGATCGGCCCCGCACCGGACCCGTCGCTGTCCGCCCACGCCGCGGTCGTCGACCAGTCCGATGCCTGGGCCATGGTTCGGCTTGAGGGCGACGGGGCCGAGGATGTCCTCGCCCGTCTGGTGCCCGTCGATCTGCGCCCGCAACAATTCAAGCGCGGACATACGGCGCGCACGCTGCTGTTTCACATGACGGCGTCAATCACTCGGGTTGGCGAGAAAGCCTTTCAGATCATGGTGTTCCGGTCGATGGCCACATCGTTGGTGCATGATCTGCAGAGGGCAATGGAAGGTGTGGCAGCACGCGGTTAGACTGTTGCAAAGAACTGATTCCAAGGGGACCTTATGCTGCGCATCGCACTTGCCGCCATTCTGCTTGCCACACCGCTGGCTGCCGCTGAAACCAAGGAGCAAAGCTGCCGCTATCAAGCAGACGTTGTGGCGGCGGTTCAAAAAGCCCGTCTTGATCGTGTGAAAGAAAGGGATGTTCCTGAAGCGGTGGCCGAGGCCGGCCCGACCTGGCCCGAGAACTACAACGCCGCGATCCCGTTGATCACCCCATGGGTCTACGAGCAGAAGATGCGCGACATCCGCAAAAAAGACCTTGGCGCCGCCTGGATGGAGCTGTGCCTGCAGCAGTAATCCACAGCGCCGCGAATTGGCTGTGGACAAAGGCCTGCCGCGCCCTTGGCGGGCGGCCCGGTTTCTGCCATGTATGAAGCATGTCATTGCCCCCTGGATTTCTGGATGAGCTACGCACCCGTCTGAGCCTGTCTCAGGTCGTCGGGCGCAAGGTCATGTGGGACAACCGCAAGTCCAATCCGGGCAAGGGCGACATGTGGGCACCATGCCCGTTCCATCACGAAAAAACCGCCTCGTTCCATGTGGATGACCAAAAGGGGTTCTATTACTGCTTCGGGTGCCATGCCAAAGGCGACGCGATCAGCTTTGTGAAGGAAACCGAGAACGTCTCGTTCATCGAGGCGGTCGAGATCCTGGCGCGCGAAGCCGGATTGCCGATGCCCGCGCGCGACCCAAAGGCGCAGGAAAAGCAGGACCATCGGGCGCAATTGGCCGATGTCATGGAGCAGGCGGTACAGTTCTTTCGCCTGCAACTCAAGACCGGGGCAGGGGCCGAGGCGCGCGCCTATCTGGACCGCCGCGGTCTGGACGCTCAGGCGTTGGACCGCTGGGAAATCGGGTTTGCGCCCGACGGCTGGCAGGCGTTGTGGGACCATCTGCGCGGCAAGAACGTGGCCGAGGACCTGATCCTGGGCGCCGGTCTGGCCAAGCCGTCGAGCAAGGGCAAAAAGCCCTATGACACCTTCCGCAACCGCATCATGTTCCCGATCCGCGATCCACGCGGCCGGTGCATCGCTTTCGGCGGGCGGGCGATGGACCCGAATGACAACGCCAAATATCTGAACTCGCCCGAAACCGCGCTGTTTGACAAGGGGCGAAGCCTCTACAACCACGGACCAGCCCGTCAGGCGGCGGGCAAGGGGCAACCGCTGATCGTGGCCGAGGGCTATATGGATGTGATCGCCCTGTCTGAGGCAGGCTTCGGCGCCGCCGTCGCGCCGCTGGGCACCGCGATCACAGAACACCAGTTGCACATGCTGTGGCGTATCGCCGATGAGCCGATCATCGCGCTGGATGGCGACACGGCAGGCCTGCGCGCGGCGATGCGGGCCATCGACCTGGCGCTGCCCCTGCTGGTGGCCGGCAAGTCTCTGCGGTTTGCCCTGATGCCCGAGGGCAAGGACCCCGACGATCTGCTGCGCGCCGAAGGCCCGGCGGCGGTTCAGGCGGTGCTGGACGCGGCCATTCCGATGGTCAGGCTTCTGTGGCGGCGCGAGACCGAGGGCAAGGTGTTCGACAGCCCCGAGCGCAAGGCGGCCCTCGACAAGGCGCTGCGCGAAAAGATCCAACTGATCCGCGATCCCTCGATCCGGTCGCATTACGGGCAGGAAATCAAGGATCTCCGCTGGCAACTCTTCCGCCCGCAGCGGCAAGGGGCAGGGGCTCGAAACTGGCAGCCGAAAGGCAAATGGCAACCGCCAAAACCGTCGGCAACGCCCGATGCGCGGGCCTCGTTCCTTGCGTCCTCGGAGAATGCGGATATCCAACTGCGTGAAGCGGCAATCCTTGCGATTGCAATCCTGAACCCCGAGGTGGTCGTGCAATTCGAGCACCAACTGGAAGAGATGGAATGCCTGAACCCCGATCACGCGGCCCTGCGCGATGCGATCCTGCGGCACGCGATCGACGATCCCGACAACCTCAAAGAGCACATTGTTCAGTCTTTGGGGCCGGCCCCTCTTGAAAACCTGCTGGCCCTTCGCCATGTCGCTGTAATCCCCTGTGTGCACAAACCGGGCGACGTCGAAAAGGCACAGATGACTCTGGCCGAGGAACTCGCAAAAATCAAAGCGCTCCGGGGGCTGGATGCCGAGATTGCCGAAGCCGAAGAGGAGTTGTCCGATCTGGCGGACGAAGCGTTGACGTTCCGGTTGGCCCAGGCCGCCGAAGAACGCAACCGCGCAAGCCGCAGCCAGAACG
Source organism: Ruegeria sp. BHSA162 (assembly GCF_059613385.1). Taxonomy (NCBI): domain Bacteria; kingdom Pseudomonadati; phylum Pseudomonadota; class Alphaproteobacteria; order Rhodobacterales; family Roseobacteraceae; genus Ruegeria; species Ruegeria sp. BHSA162. The sequence continues at coordinate 101,873 of NZ_JBXWSK010000002.1, read as the reverse complement.
AGGACAGGGCCATTTTCGACATTGCTGACAACGGGGCGCGAATCAATCGTGACGAGAAAGACGCGTTTCAGGCGATCATGTCCGGCATCAAGTTCGAGCGGAAACGCCGCTGAAGTGGTGTTTTCATAAAGCACTGGAAAAGAAAAACGGGTAAACGGGTGGCCGAATCACTTCTACGCGCTAATGATTCGGTTCCATCGAATCACCCATCCCTGCAGGAGCACTGAATGGCCGCCAAGGATACCAACGAGGAACGGAAGTCCGACGACCAGGAACAGGAAATCTCGCTGGACATGAGCCAGGCCCAGGTCAAGAAGATGATCGCCGAGGCTCGCGAGAAAGGCTACATCACTTACGATCAGCTCAACCAGGTCCTGCCGCCGGATCAGGTCAGTTCGGAACAGATCGAGGACGTGATGTCGATGCTGTCCGAGATGGGCATCAACATCATCGAAGACGAAGAGGCCGAAGAGGAAGAGCAGAAGGGCTCGACCGATCTGGTCACCGCCGACAGCAACCGTGAGGTTGCGCTGGCCGGTGCGCAAACCGAAAAGCTGGACCGGACCGATGACCCGGTGCGCATGTATCTGCGCGAGATGGGGTCGGTAGAACTGCTGAGCCGCGAGGGCGAAATCGCCATCGCGAAACGGATCGAAGCCGGTCGCAATACCATGATCCTCGGGCTTTGCGAAAGCCCGCTGACCTTCCAGGCGATCTCGATCTGGCATGACGAACTGTTGTCCGAGGACATCCTGCTGCGCGATGTCATCGATCTGGAAGCGACGTTCGGCAATCAGATGGACGAGGATGGCGACGTAGAAGAGCCGGTGGTGGATACTTCGGCTGTCACGGCCGCCAAGCCCGCCAAGGACACGGGTCCCGAACTGGATGCTGACGGCAACCCGATTGCCAACGACGATGACGATGATGAAGACGATCAGGCGAACATGTCTTTGGCCGCGATGGAAGCGGCACTGAAAGATCAGGTTCTGACTCAGCTTGAGCGGATCTCGACGGATTTCGCAAAGCTCTCGGAGATGCAGGACAGCCGGATATCGGCAACTCTGAACGAGGATGGGTCGTTCAGCGACAAGGATGAGCAGACCTATCAAAAGCTGCGCGCCGAGATCGTTGAACTGGTGAATGGCCTGCATCTGCACAACAACCGGATCGAAGCCCTGATCGATCAGTTGTACGGCATCAACAAAAGGGTGATGTCGCTGGACAGCGCCATGGTGAAGCTGGCCGACCAGGCCCGCATCAACCGCCGTGAGTTCATTGACGAGTATCGCGGTCGTGAACTTGATCCCAACTGGCTGTCCGACATGGCCCAAAAGCCGGGTCGCGGCTGGCAGATGTTCATCGAACGCTCGTCCGACAAGGTCGAAGAACTGCGCAACGACATGGCGCAGATCGGTCAGTATGTCGGTCTGGACATCAGCGAATTCCGCCGCATCGTGCAGCAGGTCCAGAAAGGCGAGAAAGAGGCGCGTCAGGCCAAGAAGGAAATGGTCGAGGCCAACCTGCGCCTGGTGATCTCGATCGCCAAGAAATACACCAACCGTGGCCTGCAATTCCTTGATCTCATTCAGGAAGGCAACATCGGCCTGATGAAGGCGGTGGACAAGTTCGAATACCGCCGTGGCTACAAGTTCTCGACCTATGCGACCTGGTGGATCCGTCAGGCGATCACGCGCTCGATCGCGGATCAGGCGCGCACCATCCGTATTCCGGTGCACATGATCGAGACGATCAACAAGCTGGTGCGGACCGGCCGCCAGATGCTGCACGAGATCGGCCGCGAGCCGACGCCGGAAGAACTGGCCGAAAAGCTGCAGATGCCGCTGGAAAAGGTCCGCAAGGTGATGAAGATCGCCAAGGAGCCGATTTCTCTGGAAACCCCGATCGGGGACGAGGAAGACAGCCAGCTGGGTGATTTCATCGAGGACAAGAATGCCGTGCTGCCGCTGGACAGCGCCATTCAGGAAAACCTCAAGGAAACCACCACGCGTGTACTGGCCTCGCTCACCCCGCGCGAGGAGCGGGTTCTGCGGATGCGTTTCGGCATCGGCATGAACACCGACCACACGCTGGAAGAGGTTGGTCAGCAGTTCAGCGTGACGCGCGAACGTATCCGGCAGATCGAAGCCAAGGCCCTGCGCAAGCTGAAACATCCCAGCCGAAGCCGAAAGCTGCGGTCCTTCCTGGATCAGTGATCAAAAAGGCGCCTCGACCGAGGCGCCTTTTTTCATTTGAGCTGCGGTTTGGTTCACGACGGCCAAACGTGAATTCAGTTTGGCGGGAATTCGCAAGTGGTCAGAGCTTTCGCGGACCATATCGCTTGTGTCCACTCATGGGACAGGTCGGGGCGAGGCGGCAACGCTGATGACCCCCGGCCGCTTGTCAGGCAAGCATTCTGCGCCGGGACTTATCCTTGTACGCGCTGGGAGATTGCCCGGTCCAGCGTTTGAAGGCAGTCGAAAACGCCGCCTGGTCTGCGTAGCCAAGGCTGTACGAGATCTCAGATAGGCTCATGTCGTTCTTCAGAAACGTTCTGGCGAGGTCACAGCGCAGGTCGTCGACAATTTCGCGAAAGCTGGTGCCTTCCTCGGTCAGGCGCCGACCGAATGTCCGCGGGCTCATGCCCAGATCCTTGGCGACCTGTTCGGCGCGGGCGATGGCCCCGGGAAGCGATTGGGTGATCCGCCCTTCGACCCGCGACCGCAATGTCTGTTTTTCGTCACTGTTTTCACGCAGAAGACGGTCACCATATTCCATCAGGTGCTGTCGCAAGCTGGGGTCGTAGGTCGGGACAGGCACGTCGAGCGTTGATTGCGGCAAAATGATCTCGAGCTTTTCCGCGCCAAACACCACCGGGAATTTGCCGAGTTTGGAATAGTCTTCCTCTCGCGCGCCGACCTTGTGCTGAAACCGTAGTTCGATCGGTTGGATCGGGATCCCCGTCAGAGCACGCAGGCGGGCAATGCAGGCAAACATGAGGAACTCGGTTCGCCGGTGGTACCGCGAAAAGCTTGGGTCCTTCCACCTGGCCTCGATGGTTGCCGAATTTCCGGACTCATGCAGCCTCACGGCGATGGCCGGATCAATCAGCCGGTGGAAGTGGTTGGCGTTCTCCAGTACCTGCCGGAGATCCCGGGAATACTTGCTGATATAAGCGGTCAGGCTAGAAGTTGCGCTGAACTGCAAGCCCGTTCGCGCGCCGAACAGGATGTCGTTGAGTTCATCGCAAGCGTGGCGGGCAAACAAGGCCTCGCTATGGGCACTGTACAACTTTGCAGGCGGCGCGAGGTCTTGCGCACTCAGCCCGCTTTTGGCGAGGACTCGAACGACCGTATCAGTATTCCCTGCCTGATCCTGCAACGCGGACGCCAGCAGCTGAATTCTGGCGATATCGACTTGCATGCCACGCTCCGGAACCCACTGAATTGGCCGGATTATGTAGCGAATTTTGTCATTTGCATAGTTTTTGTGAGGTGACCGTTTCCACACAGGGTCAGACACGGCGCACTTACGTGCACCGGAAATGGCTTCAGATCACAAAGACGTGGCCGGGCAAAGAAAGACTCGATGGTACGGCCGTCATAGATCAGCCGCGTGCCGGGTCAGTCCCGTGGGGATCGGGCAGAGCCGAAGGATTTGGTCACACCAACCTATCTGTGGCTCCCCGGCACACATTGAATGCATGTCCCAGTTCCCCGGACGCAAGGCACCGCTCGCGTGCGCACTGTTCCTGAAATCATCGTGAACGACGCTGTTCTGGGCTTGGTGAAAAACTAGGCTATGATGCGTGTCGAAATCAGGGAAGATATTTGCAATGAAACATATTCTGACATGCGCCGCGTTGGCGGCAATGGTTGCAGCCGCTCCGGTCGAGACTGACGCCGCCCCGAACGGGTACCGGACCGAGCCGATGAACAGCACCGATTTTGAGGTCATCCCCCGCGCCCGGCAGGACGTTGATGGGTATTGGTGCGCGGCGGCGGATTTTGCTCGGCGCAAACTGGGGGCCGGCTGGCAGCAGCGGATTTACGTTTTGCGCGGCTACGGGCCCAGTGTGACAACCGGGCGTCGGACCGCCGTGCAGTTTTCGATCAAACCGCCGACAGGCGGCGTGCCACAGCAACCCAGCGTAGTGGTTTCTGGATTTCAACCGGGCTACAGCATGTCGGTCCAAGGTGCGAATGCCCGGTGCAACGTGCGCCCATTCTTCAACTGACGCAAACAGGGCCACCCGGTTGATGCAGGCCGAATTCACCATCGAAACCCGAGGGCAGGGGCTGTACGAGTTCACCTCCGACATCCGTGACTGGCTGTCCTCAAGTGGGGCCGACGGATTGCTGACGCTGTTCGTCCGCCACACATCCTGTTCACTCTTGATACAGGAAAACGCGGATCCCGAGGTTCAGGCGGACCTGCAGGTATTTTTCTCGCGGCTGGTTCCGCCCACAGATCATCCGTCGATGTCTTATCTGAAACATACGTATGAAGGGCCCGATGACATGCCGGCCCATATCAAGGCCGTTATGATGCCGGTCTCGCTTTCGATCCCGGTCCGACGTGGGCAACCCGCCTTGGGAACATGGCAGGGTATCTACCTGTTCGAGCACAGGACCGCGCCCCATGTTCGCCGAGTTGCGGCGCATTTTGGGTGACCCTGCATATAGCGGTTGAAATTTCCGACTACCCAAACTCTAGCGGCTGCCCTATAGTTGTGGATAAGTCGGCCACAGCGCTGACAAAAAGAGGCGGAACAAGGGACGAGGAGACGGCGGATGCGCTGCCCGTTTTGCGGAAATATCGATACTCAGGTCAAGGACTCACGTCCGGCAGAAGATCACGTGGCCATCCGCAGGCGTCGGTTCTGCCCCGCATGCGGGGGCCGTTTCACCACCTATGAGCGGGTCCAGTTGCGCGACCTCGTGGTTATCAAGACAAATGGCAAACGCGAGGATTTCGACCGGGACAAACTGGAACGGTCAATCCGAATTTCGATGCAGAAGCGCCCGATTGATCCGGACCGCATCGACCAGATGATATCCGGCATCGTGCGGCGCTTGGAAAGCATGGGTGAGACCGACATTCCGTCCAACAAGATCGGCGAGATCGTCATGGAAGCTCTGGCGCGGATCGACACCGTCGCCTATGTTCGCTTTGCGAGCGTATACAAGAATTTCCAGGCGGCCGATGATTTCGAGGAGTTCGTCCACGAACTGCGCCCGCCGCAGCCATCGACTGACGAGTGACCGAAACAGACAAGCGATACATGGCGCTGGCCCTGTCCTTGGGGCGGCGCGGACAAGGATCTTGCTGGCCCAACCCCGCGGTCGGATGCGTTCTGGTGAAAAACGGCCGGATCGTCGGGCGCGGGTGGACGCAGCCCGGCGGTCGCCCTCATGCGGAAACCGAAGCTCTGGCCCAGGCCTGCGAACAGGCGCGTGGCGCGACCGCTTATGTCTCGCTGGAGCCATGTTCGCATCACGGCAAGACGCCACCTTGTGCTCAGGCTTTGATCGACGCCGGAGTAGCTCGCGTCGTTTCGGCGATCGAGGACAGCGATCCGCGCGTCGCGGGGCAGGGTTTTGCCATGTTGCGCGATGCCGGGATTGAGGTCACGACCGGGGTTCTGAGCGATCAGGCGGCAATGGATCACGCGGGCTTTTTCATGAAGACCGAGCAAGGCCGACCCTTTGTGACGCTGAAACTTGCCAGCAGCTTTGATGGACGGATCGCAACCGAGACCGGGCAGAGCAAGTGGATCACCGGCCCCGAGGCCCGCCGGGCGGTGCATGCCATGCGTGCGCGGCACGATGCGGTGATGGTCGGCGCGGGCACCGCGCGGGCCGACGATCCTTCGCTGACGGTTCGTGATCTGGGTATCGACCGGCAACCCGTGCGTGTCGTGGTTTCACGTCACCTTGAATTGCCTTTGCTCAGCCAGTTGGCCCGAACTGCTTCTGATATTCCCGTTTGGCTGTGCCATGGCCCGTCGCCCGACCCCGAGCGTGCCGCGGCGTGGCAGGGACTGGGCGCGCGGCTGATATCCTGCGCGTTGCAGGATCACCGGATCGATGCTGCTGATATGCTCCACCAATTGGGGCAGGCCGGTCTGACCCGGGTGTTCTGCGAGGGGGGCTCAGCATTGGCTGCGTCCCTGCTGGCAAATGATCTGGTCGACGAGTTGGTCGGTTTCAGCGCGGGCTTGGCCATCGGGGCCGAAGGCTTGCCTGCCATTGGCGCCATGGGGCTTGAGGAACTGGGCGACGCGCCTCGCTTTGCGCTGGTGGAAACCCGGGACTTGGGTGGCGATGTTCTGCATGTCTGGCGCAGGCCGGTCCGCTAGCGGCGAGCCCTAGCGCCACAGGTTCGCATGTGTCGCAAAAGCCCCCTGAAGCTTGGCCAGCAGCCGGATTGCCGGCCCAGCAGGTGCAATCGGGCCATGCGTCAAACGGTCTGCGACAACCTCCGCCGGGCAGGTATCGCGAGTGACTGGATCGAAATATCGTGGATAGTCGATGAGCGTGGCGTAGGCCAGGCTCAGCACCGTTGGTCGCGCGCCTCGTCGGGCCGGGACCGATCCGAGGTCGGTCGTCAGACCCCAGCCGGCGTAGAACGGGGCCCCAAGCGTAGTGACCTTTATCCCGCGCAACAAAGCCTCGAACCCAAGCAGTGAGGTCATTGTCCAGACCTCATGGACCTCTGGCAGAACCAGTGCCGGGTCGACCTCGTGGAGGACGACATCGGCCAAACCCTGGGCGTCTATTCGACCGTCCCGAAGCCCGGCCTCAACATCCGGATGCGGTTTGTAGATCAGAACTGCGTCGGGATTGGCCGCGCGAACGGTGCTCAGCAACTCGAGATTTGTGCGGACCGTGCTGGTGCCCAACCGGATCGAGGCGTCGTCCTCTACCTGGCCAGGTACAAGAATCCGGTGCCCGTCGGGCAAGGGAGGGCAACTGCCGCCCGTATTGTATTTGCTTAGCCCCGCCGCGGTGAGTTGCGTCACCAGGCGGCGTATCCGTATCTCCTGATCGGGTCGCAACTCTTCGCGAGCGGTGATCAGTTCTTCCAGACGGCTGGGTCGGGTGGGGTCGTAGTAAATTCCAAGGTCGTCGGTCACCAGCGAAAGCGGCGGCACAAGGTTGGCCCCCAACCCGCGCGAGCGCAGAAAACCGTCTTCGACGCGGACCACATCTTCGGCTTCCAGATCACGATTGGCCCAGACCATATGCGGCCTGTCGGACGCCGAAGGCGGTTCCGGCACGAAACGGACTTTTTTCCACTTCCCGAAGGTTTGCTGAATATGCCTGCGTTTCCACAGGCGCATTCCAGACGCTGTCCAGCCGTGCCTGTCCTGTCGCCAGGCGCGGCTCTGGGCCTCAAGCGTATCCAGCACCGTTTCAAGCTCACACAGCTGGTCGCGATAGGGATCGTACCACGTCGGGTACAGTATCATGGCGGCAGCGAATAGTTGAGCGCGGGTCAGATTGCGCTGCCGGCGCGGCAGAGGCATCTCGTCCTGCGTCAGACCCCACCCGGCATAGAAGGGTTGCCCAAAAACCCTAGGTTTGTGACCGGCCAGAATGGCCTCAAACCCCAGTTGCGAAGACAGGGTATAGACGCCAATCGCGCCTTCCAGCAACGACCAGGGGCTGATCTGATCCGCCAACAGGGAGACGCGGTCAGTTTCGTCATCCGCCGAGAAAAAACCGCGCCGATGACCCTGCAGTGTTTCCGGGTGGGTCTTGATGATCACACGCGCGCCGGGGTTTTCCTCTTGGGCCATGATCAGCATTTCGAGAAACTGCGCGGGGTCGCCCCGGCTTGCCGTAACCGCCGCGTCGCCCTGTATCTGATCGACAACCAATACATAGCCCGGATCCGGGGGCGCGATATCCGGGTCGCATGCCGAATACTTGCTCAGATGCGATTCCTTCAGCCGTGCGATCGCGCCGCGCGCCCGATCCAGCAGGGCGGTGTCATCCAGCGGGTGCGTGGCCAGCAGAGTTTCGAGGTCCGACGGCTGTGACGGATCGAAATGCATCGCACGTCGTTCCAGAAGCAGGCCCAGTGGCGGCTCGTGATCGCGCCCCGGCAGCAGGGATCGAAGGAATGCATCCTCGACCCGCAACAGCGGGATATCCCGGTCCTTTGCTACTCGGGTTCCGCGGTGCGCGGTCCGGCTTTCACCCCAGATGCCCACCATGTCGCCTGAACGCGGAAGCCCAACGCGAATGTCGAATCCCGCGAGCGACAGGATGCGTCTGACCCTGCGTTGGGTCAGAAACCCGCCATTGTAGACATACAGGCGCGTTCGATCCTCGGCGTCCGCAGTGTCGGCGCCGGGTTTCATGCCTCAGTTTCCGGTCAGCGTGGCGACGTTTGCAACGGGTGTCAGACCACCGGCAATCAGCGAAATCGACTTGGTCCACTGTGCATACGGGGCTTCGGTCACGTAAATCGTGTCGTCGTCGCGGATCACGAAATCACGTGCCACAAACAAACCGTTGGGCGCCGTGAGGTTCAGCAGGTAGATCACGCGTTGTTCGCCCTGAAGGTTCGGCTGGCCCAGCACTTTTCGTGCGATATCTTCACGCTCGTCCCTCAGAACGAATATACCGGTGGGATCTGAGGACAGCGACTGCAAGCCGCCGACCTGCGCCAGCGCTTCCAGCGCGGACAGATCCTGACTGTCGAAGGCGACCCGGGATTGCCCACCCGTGGCCCCCAGCGCGATATACGACCGGGTGTCCTGTTCGACCAGGATGCGATCACCGCCGCGCAGTGCGATGTCGGTTTCAGGATTGCGGAACAGATCGTCATACCACACGGTGCCACGCTGATTGCCGCGGATCACCGTGACCAGCGCAATATCCGGGGCGACCGCCACGCCGCCGGCCCTGGCAAGCATCGTCGAAAGCGTGCGGGTCGGGCGCTCGATCGGGTAGATGCCAGAGGCGCCGATCGTACCGGTTACCGAGACCGTCGCACCGTCACCCGCCACGCGGCGGATCTGAACCTGCGGATCAGGCGTCTGCTCGCGCAGCTTTTCCGCAATCAGCGAGCGTAGCTGCTCGGGCGTGTTGCCCGAGGCGCGCAAGCGGCCGGCATAGGGCACGAAAATAAAGCCTTCGCTGTCGACCTGAACCTCATCGAGATTGGTCGATGGGCCGGTTTCACCAGCCAGCAGACCGTCGTCGACGTTTTCCCAGATGGTCAGGCCAAGCACGTCGCCGGGACGAATGGTGTCGGATGTTACGCTTTGTGCTGACCGGAAGGAAGGGGGAAAGCCAAACTGTGGAACCGCAGAGGTGACGTGGGCCACCCGGTCATCAACTTCGACCACGTGGGCGTTGCCGCCATTGACTGTCGAGCCCGCCAGAATTTCGGTTTTGTTCGGCCCTGCCTTGGGCAGTTGGCACGCTGTCAGTAGGCCAATGGCTGCAACAAGGGACAACCCTCGTATCCATCGAGTAGGGAAACGCTGCACTGCCGAAATACCTCGAGTTCCGTATGTAGTCTTTTGGTTTGCGGTCAAACTAGCGGTTTCATACTTCAAGTTCCAGCCAGCCAAGCACCGTGTCATTCAACGATTTTCAACTGTGGCGTGATGGTCGCGATTCCGGTCAGCGCGGCCTGATAAGGGTCACGAGCCTGCAACATCATGTCCGCAACCCGCCGCAGCAATTGGCGCCGTCCGCCGCGCGAGTAATACCCGCCCGGCACCTGGCTGGTTTCCAACAGGAATTGGCGGTATGCCCGATAGGCTTCCGTGTCCGGTTTTTGCGGGTGCCTGAAAAATTCGTCAATCGGTTGATGCGAGACCAGTTCAGGCTTGTCGTAGACCGACTTGCCGAAGATACGCAGAGGGATGCCGCGCCACAGAGCCTGCTGTCCGGCGGTGGAGTTGATGGTCAGGGCCGAGCTCGCGTGATCCAGAAGGCGCGCCAGCTTTCCCCCTGGCACGTAATGCACGCGATCCGAAATGCCCAGTTCGCGCGCAAGTGCTTGGACGCGTCTTCTTAGCGGCTCGCGCTGGTTCTCAAGGGGATGTTCCTTAATGACCAGGCGGTGGTGGGACGGAGCGCCCTTGGCGAACCCCTCCATCACCGGGGTGATGAAATCGGCCATGCATGAAAAGTCTGAATGCGCCTGGACCGAACTGTCGTGCCCCAGTTGCAGCAGCACCAGATGATAGGGGAACCCGCCGCGCCTTACGCGCCAGGTGGAGAGAACGCGCTGCAGTCGATGGATCGGCATGAGCGCCAAACGTTTGAAATACAGTTTGAATTCCTTTGAGACAGGCACTTCTCGGTGCGGGCGGAAATTACGGTACCCACGGTTCGCACACAGAACGAACCAGTGGTACAGTGCGCCGTAGAAAATGTGTTGCCGCATATCCCCCCAATGTGACGGGGGTGGGGGCGTTTTGGCGCCCGAGCTTTGCAACGCTTGCTGCATCTGGGCGATTTCCAGATCCATCAGGCGAGAATGTCCGTTTGACCCATTGCGTTCATAGGTGACCCACCAAGGTCGAAGGTACCCTTCCTCGAACACATGAACACGGATGCCGTGGCTTCGCGCCGTACGGATCGCGTCGGCGTGCACCGGGCGAACATCGCCATAAAGCACGATGTCGGTTACACCGCGCGACAGGATGATGTTCGTCAGGCTTTCCGGCCAGTTTTCTAGTCCGCCGCGATAGGGGATATAGCTGGCGCGATCGAACCAAAAGGCCTGGTCCCCGGCGTTGAACCCGACACGCCACACCTGCGCGCCAGCCGCGCGCAACATGCGACCCAGGCCGCTGAAGAACGGCCCATGCGGCCCCTGCAGAAACAGGAATACGCGACTGTCGGAGTTGTCCTTCGGTTGCCTCATGCCAGATGCTCGAATTCTGGTTGCCCGTGTTTTATTGAACAAACTATGCCTTTTTGCGGCCAGCCGGGCAAGGCAGGGCTTGCTCCGCCCGCCACTTGGCCTTACCTCGGCGTGGATTGCATGGCACAGCTTAGGCGCAGAGGGTTAACGGAATGTTTACTGGGATCGTCACCGATATCGGCACAATTATCGAGTTGGAGCAGCAGGGCGATCTGCGTGCACGCATCCGGACAGGCTATGAAACATCCGGCATAGATATTGGTGCGTCGATCGCCAGCGACGGGGTTTGCCTGACCGTCATCGCGCTGGGTGATGACTGGTACGATGTTCAGATCAGCGCCGAGACCGTTTCCAAAACCAATCTGGACGGCTGGAAGGTGGGCTCAAGGGTCAACCTTGAACGGGCCTTGAAGGTGGGTGACGAATTGGGTGGCCATATCGTATCGGGACACGTGGATGGCGTCGCAGAGATCGTCGCCATGGCCGAAGAAGGTGACAGCACCCGCGTGACCCTGCGCGCGCCCAACGATTTGGCGCGCTTCATCGCGCCAAAGGGCTCGGTTGCTCTGAACGGCACTTCGCTTACGGTCAACGATGTCGACGGGTGCGATTTCGGGATAAACTTCATTCCTCATACCAAAGAGGTGACGACCTGGGGCGCGGCCAAGGTCGGAGATCGGGTCAATCTGGAAATCGACACGCTGGCCCGGTACGTGGCCCGTCTGGCCGAGGTTTCGTGATCGCCAGCGAGGAAATTGCGTCGCGTTAGGTACGGCCCACTTCGTTTGCGGACTGGCCTTTGCGCGCGCGCTGGTCTATCCCGCGATGCAACACCTGCTCTGTGAAAGGCTGCCCCATGAGCTTTGAAACACCCGGACCGGTCGAGGCCCAGCTGCGCGACGCGATCAGCCCGATCGAAGAGATCATCGAAGAGGCGCGCCAAGGCCGGATGTATATCCTGGTTGATCACGAGGATCGCGAGAACGAAGGTGACCTGGTGATCCCGGCGGAATTCGCCGATGCCGGAGCGATCAATTTCATGGCCACCCATGGCCGCGGGCTGATCTGCCTGCCGATGACGGCCGAGCGGATCGACCGTCTGGGCCTGCCGATGATGGCCGTGAACAACTCGTCGCGGCACGAAACCGCCTTTACCGTTTCGATCGAGGCGCGCGAAGGCGTCAGCACCGGGATCTCGGCCGCCGACCGGGCGCTGACCATCGCCACCGCGATCAACGAGCAGAACACCATGGCGCATCTGGCCACGCCGGGGCATGTCTTTCCGCTGCGCGCCAAGCGGGGCGGGGTGCTTGTACGCGCCGGCCACACCGAGGCCGCCGTGGACATTTCGCGCCTGGCCGGGCTGAACCCCTCGGGCGTGATCTGCGAGATCATGAAGCCCGACGGCACCATGGCACGACTGCCCGATCTGGTCGAATTCGCCAAGGAGCATGGGCTGAAGATCGGCACAATCAGCGACCTGATCTCGTACCGCGCGCGCCACGACAATCTTGTGGTCGAGACCGCGCGCCGGATGGTCACGTCGGAATATGGCGGCGAGTGGGAGATGCGGATCTTCACCGATCAGACCCACGGGATCGAACATGTGGTGATGATCAAGGGCGACATCAGCACGCCCGAGCCCGTCCTGACCCGCACCCATGCGTTGCACGAGGCCTCGGACATTCTGGGCCTTGGTCCGAAGTCGCCGCAGGAACTGCCGCGCGCGATGGAAAAGATCGCCGCCGAGGGGCGTGGCGTGGTCTGCCTGTTCCGCAACCCGCGCAACTCGTTGTACGCGGCCGAGGACGAAGGCCCGCGCACCATCAAGCAAACCGGTCTGGGCGCGCAGATCCTGTCCAAGATGGGCATCAAGGAACTGGTGCTGCTGACCGACTCGCCGCAGACGAAATACCTGGGTCTGGACGCCTTTGGCCTGTCCATCGTCGGGACCCGCTCGATTCTCAAGGATGACTGAGCATGGCTGAGCAAGACAAACACGGCGTTCTGCCGACTCCGAAATTCGATGACCCGGTCAAGCTGCTGATCGTCGTGGCCCCGTTCTATCGCGCCATCGCCGACGAGCTGGTTCGCGGCGCCAAGGCCGAGATCGAGGCCGCCGGCGGCAGTTGCGAGGTGGTCGAGGTGCCCGGCGCGCTCGAGATCCCGACCGCGATTGCCATGGCCGACCGCCAGTGCAACTTTGACGGCTATGTGGCGCTGGGCTGCGTGATCCGGGGCGAGACCACGCATTACGAAACCGTCTGCAACGATTCCAGCCGGGCGATCCAGCTGCTGGGCCTGCAGGGGCTGTGCATCGGCAACGGCATCCTGACGGTTGAAAATGACGCGCAGGCCGAAGTGCGCGCAAATCCGGAAAAGATGAACAAAGGTGGCGGCGCGGCGGCTGCGGCCTTGCATCTGATCGCGCTCAGACGTAAGTGGGGCGCTTCGAAAAAGGGCGTCGGATTCAAGCCGCCGTCCGAGTCCATCCTCGTGGCGGGCGACAGCAACGGATCAACGACAGCATGACCCAGACAGACACGCCGAAACCGGCAAACCGGAAACGCCTGATGAAATCCGCCGCGCGGCTGTATGCCGTGCAGGCGCTGTTCCAGATGGAGCAGTCGGGCCAGACGACCGAGCAGGTGGTCAACGAGTTTCTGGATCACCGGTTCGGCGCGGTCTACGAGGGCGACGAGATGTTGGAAGGCGACAGCACGCTGTTTCGCAAGCTGGTGGATGATGCTGTGAACTATCAGGCGCCGATCGACCAGATGACCGACCGTGCGCTGGTGGCCAAGTGGCCGATCTCGCGCATCGACCCGACCCTGCGGGCACTGTTCCGCGCGGCCGGCGCCGAGCTGAGCCAGAGCGACACGCCGCCCAAGGTGGTCATCACCGAATTCGTCGACGTGGCGCGTGCCTTCTTCCCCGAAGGAAAAGAGCCGAAATTCGTCAACGCGGTACTGGATCACATGGCTCGCGAGGCCAAGCCCGAGGCGTTCTGACGCGCCACGGGCGATTTTACCCGGCATGAAATTGCGCTAGACTCCTGTCGTGTGAAGGAGGTGCGTCATGCCGAAACTGATCCGTCTTTACATCACCCAGGTCGCGCTCGGCTTTGTGATCTCGGCTGTGTTTGTCGCGGTGCTGCTGCTTTTGAACGTGGCCAACCTGCGTCACCTCATCACCGGGTCCGACATTGGCTTTATCGCGCTGATCATGATCTGGTTCATGAACGGGATCGTCTTTGCAGGCGTCCAATTCGCCTATGCGATCATGAGCATGGCCGAAAAGCCCAAAGGCCCGCGTGGAGGCACGCCGGTCGCGGTCAAGTTGGAACCCGTGCGCGTTGAAGCGCGCCGGTCGTGACAGGTGGTTCCTGGCGCTTGCAATTGGTCTGCCCCTGACATTTGATGCGCAAGCGTATCGTATTGTCCATGAAAGACCGTTTCCTTGACCAAGCCAAGTTATGAAGACGTCATCAATTCGCCGGCGTTTCTGGATGATCTGTCAAGTTTGAATCAGGCGATTACGGACGGGCTGAAACAAGCAGGCGAGCCAGTCGCGATCAATGGAAACGTGTGCTATGCACACATGCAAGAAAACTTTCACAAATCCGACCTCGCGCCATCGATGGAGCCGAAACGGCGTACTCTTCACCGGCTGGCACAGGAAAGCAATTGCTTTGCCGAGGTCGGAGTGGCGGGCGGCCACGCGGGTCTGTTGGCGCTGCACTCGAACCCCGGTTTGAAGTATATCGGCATCGACCTTGGGCAGCGTTTGCGCGCCTCGTGGCCGCCGGTCGACATCTACGTGCCGATCGCATTCCGATGGTTCGAAAACCGTTTCCCGGATCGCGTGAAGTTCTACCTCAGGCCAGCGATCGAAGGGCTTGAGCATGCGGTTCAGGATCGGCCGTTCGGCCCGATCGACCTGTTGCACTTGGATGCGCAGAAGAACAGAAGGGTCGCCGAGCTGGATGCGGTCTGGTCTGGCCTGGCTGACAGATGCTACTTGATTCAGGGAGACAACCGAAACGGCCATGTGCAGACAAGCTCGGCCCGTTTGGTCCAGCAAGGGCGCGCGCGGCCGGTCAACCTGATTGGACCGGAAACCCTGCACAGCGCGAATTTCGGCCTTTTGGAGACTGGTCCGGGCGTGGCGCGCAACGCACTCAGCCTGGACGGGCTTGCCCATCAGCGCATTCTCGTGTGCGTGTGCCATCAGGATGATGAAACGCTGTTTGCCGGCTCACTCCTGGCGCACCTCAAGGGACGTGCCGAAGTTGTCGTTGCAAGCTTCTTCCGGCCTGCGTCCAACCGTCGAGACACCGATACGCGCGAGGCCGCGATGCACCAGGCGTGCGACATGATTGGGGCCACCCGGGTGCAACTGCCCTTTGCGGTCGAAAGTGATTACCCGAGGCTGCGCCGATTTATTCGCATGCCAACCGGCGATGGCATGCCAGAACCTGAAATCGTCCGGCCATTGCGCCGCCATCCGTTGTTTGGGCTGTTATCCGGATCCGCCTATGCGTTGATGAAGCAGTTCACGCCGACAACCGTCATCACTCACAATCGAGTTGGCGAATACGGGCATATCGAACACGTGCTGTTGCATCATGCGGTCAAGCAGGCATCTGCACGGTACACGGACGCCCAGATGTTGACGTTTGGATTGAACCTGCCAACGGCAGATTTGACTGTGCCAAGTCTGCCGGATCAAAAAAACAGGATGTTTGACTGCTATATGCCGCAATGGAACGGGCGCAGGCTTTATGATTTTGCTCTGGATGACGAAACCTTCGCACGGGTCGATCTGCAAGAAATCCCCTGATCGGAAGGCGGCGGGACCACCAGGCAACCGTGCGGTTTTGATTCCCGAGGACCTGTATGTACAGGTGGGCGCCAGGTAAACGGGCCAGGACCCGAACAGAGCCAGCTCCCTCGGAATTGCTTAAGGCCACCGGAATGCTACCAGTCACGAGAAGGGCAGAACCCGCCAAGGGCGTAAGTAGGGTGCAACACTGAGTTTCACAAGGGGCTTGCACAACAGTTTTTGGTCTGGGTCGTGAGGAAGCAGATTGTGGGGGCAAATCCTGGGCATGGGGGCCGGGTAAAATCCGGGATGATGATCAACCCCTGCCAACTTGACAATTTGTTCACTAATTGTTCACACTCTGCGCATGACAGTTGAACTTCAGCCCGGACAAAGACTGGCCAGGGGTGTTTCTAGACACCTTGTGACGCACGGCTTTGTTTCGATTGAGGAATTCGTCCCGACCCGCGGGTTGCGCGTTGACGTCATGGGGTTGGGGCCAAAGGGCGAGCTTTGGGTGATCGAGTGCAAGTCCAGCCGGGCGGACTATATGTCTGATTCGAAGTGGCAGGGTTATCTGGATTGGTGCGACCGCTTCTTCTGGGCGGTGGACACGGACTTTCCCACCGAACTGCTGCCCGCTGAAACCGGGCTTATCATTGCGGATGCTTATGACGCCGAGATCATACGCATGTCCCCCGAGACCAGGTTGGCCGGGGCAAGACGCAAAAAGATGATCCAGAAATTTGCCATGGACGCCGCGCGGCGGTTGCATGGCCTGCGTGATCCGCGGCTTTGACTTCAGCCTTTGACGGCGCGTGCGGCTTGTGCTGCGGCGCGGATCTCGTCGGCGATTTCCTCGGCTTCTTCCGGGTCGAAATCCATGGGGATTTCCAGCTCGCCCGCCTCGATGAACAGGCGTACCATTCCATGGTCGGTCGGACCGATCTGAAGGTTCGCTTCGATGTCACGTTCGGTATTGATGCCCATTCTCGCCTCCGGGGACTGAGCGTTTCTGCTAGCCTGCAACGCAATGGGAATCAAGCGGAGTGTGTGGCCGATGCTGCAAGGGGACAATGCTGAGATCCGGCCGTTTCGCGAAGATGACCGCGATTGGCTGGTCGAGCGCCACGGAACACTTTACGCGCGGGATGAAGGATTTGACGAGAGCTTCGCTCCGCTGGTGGCCCGTATTCTGGACGAATTTGTCGCCGGGCATGATCCCCAACGCGAGAGGGGATGGATCGTTGAAAGTGACGGAAAGCGCCTTGGTAGTATTTTCTGTGTCGCGCAGGATGAAACTACCGCCAAACTGCGGCTTTTTTTGCTGGAACCCGACGCGCGGGGCAGGGGACTTGGGGCGCGGCTTTTGATGACATGCATGGATTTTGCACGATCCGCGGGCTATGCGTCGATGGTGTTGTGGACCCACGAAAGCCACAGGGCTGCCTGCAATCTGTACCAAGCGCATGGATGGCGCCTGACCGACAGCAAACCGGTTCATTCCTTCGGCGTCGATCTCATCGAACAAAGCTGGTCAATTCGACTTTAAGGCTCTTGCAATCCCCGAACGCGTTCGTTAAATCGCCCCTCACGAGTGCCGCCTTAGCTCAGTTGGTTAGAGCGCTGGATTGTGGATCCAGAGGTCCCCTGTTCAAGCCAGGGAGGCGGTACCATCTCCCCTCGACAAGACTGCTCGTCCGCCGCTTTTGACGTGCGCTGTTTTTCCGTTAGTAGGGTTGGGATTAACGAGGCCGGTCGCAAGAGATTTGCGGTGCAACTGGCGGAATTAGTTTGGTTTTTACTGGTCCCTTTTACGCCGTAACCCAAAATTCTGGGATTATTTGAGAGGGCAATCGACTCCAGATGGGACCTGTTGTCTGCTTCCGTGGTGCTTAGGGCGCTTGCGTCCGAAGGTCGGTTACACGTGTAGCGGTGCACCAGTGGGCCCAGACATTCCCCCGTACGGAATTCGACCCTCGCAGCATTGGTGCGCTTTGTGTAAGAAGAAGGTCAAAGGCAGTTCGGGAACAGGCGTAAATGTCTCAGACCATTACCGTATTCACGACGATGAAAAACGAAGGCCCCTACATGCTGGAGTGGGTCGCATTTCATCGGACTTTGGGCGTCGATCACTTTGTGATCTTCACCAATGACTGCGAGGACGGTACCGACAGAATTGCACAACGGCTTGAGCAGATGGGTTTGGCCTCCCACGTCCCAAATGCTGTGCCTGAGGGTGGAAACCCCCAGCACCAGATGCTCCGGCGGGCACGGCGACATCCCAAGGTCAAAGAAGCCGATTGGCTGATGTGCCTTGATGTCGATGAGTTTTGGAACATTCGATGCGGCGACAACAGCTTCGCGGCCTTGATTGATGCCGTTGAACAGAAGGCAGGACAATCGGTGGACGCCATTTCGTTCGCATGGCGGTTGTTTGGGACGTCGGGCAATATCAGTTTTGACGACACGCCCGTGACACGGTCATTTTGCATGGCGGATCAGGAGTTTCCCTATCATTCGGGCCGCGCATATGGTCTGAAAACGCTGTTTCGGAACAATGGCAAGTTCACTCGGTTCGGACCGCACAGACCCAAGGGCATTGAAGAGGGCAAAGAGGCCGACGTCGCATGGTCGGACGCGGGCGGAAATCTGTTTCCGGCCGAGAATGTCGGCTGGCGCGCTTGGCGGAATTTCGACCATTCCTTCGGACGGCTCCATCATTATTCCGTTCGATCTCTGGATGGCTTTCTTATCAAGCGGGACCGGGGGCGGACCAACCACGTAAAGGTGGATCAGGGGCAATCCTACTGGTCGGACATGAATGCAAACAAGGTTCAGGACACCTCGATCCAGCCGATCGCCCAGCGTGCAGCACCGTTGCTTGACGAACTCAAATCGGACCCCGAACTGCGCGAATTGCACGAACAGGCCTGCGACTGGCACCGCGCCAAGATAGCCGAGATCAAGATGCGCCCCGATTGGGTGGAATTCCGGTCTTGGCTGGCCGACAATCTGGTGTGACGGCCATGGCGGACGATCTGACCAAAGCGCAGCTGCAACCTGACCACCCGGATCGGAAGACCGGCTATGAACGCATTCTGAACGATCCGCCTCCGCCTTGGTTTGTCGAGATTTACCCCGGCGGGGACGGGACGGGGTTTCTGCAAAAGCTCGACCGCCATTCGGTTCTATTCCACCAGCGTGACCCGGCGCGGCTGGTCATCAGTTTTGACAATATTGCAAATGCCAATGACCTGTCCTTTGCCCGCGAGCCGTGGGGCTGGAAGTTTTTCCGGGACGAGGGGTGGTCCCATCTGGGCGTGATCGCCCGCACAAAGGCATGGTATCGCGACCCCGAAATCATCGGTTATTTCGAGGACAAGGCGCGCGAGGGGTTTTTTGACAAGTTCGATCAGGTCGTGTTTGCCGGGGCGTCCATGGGAGGGTTCGCCGCGTTGACCTTCTCAGCACTGGTGCCGGGTGCGATCGTCATTGCTTTCAATCCTCAGACCACATTGGACGAGCGGCGGGTCCCTTGGGAAACTCGCTATCGATTCGGTCGTGTCCAGGACTGGGATCTGCCGCTGAGTGACGCTGTCGAAACCGTTCAGGCCGCCGCCCGGGCCTATGTGTTTTTCGACCCGTTCTTTGACTTGGACAGGCAACAGGTCACACGGCTGCAGGGCGGCAATGTCGTTCTTCTCAAAACCTGGTTCGCCAACCACTTCGCCGCACCGATGCTGCGGAAACTCAATCTTTTGAAGCCGGTGATGCAGCAGGCGATGCGTGGGACCCTGGAGCCGTCCGAGTACTACAAGATGATGCGTGCCCGACGGAGACTGCCGATCTACATGCGCGGTATTGAAGCCGTGGGCGAAGAACGTCACCCAAAGCTGGTAATGGCCGCCCGCCAGCGGTTCCGGGCCATGCGCCGGGCTATGGCGGCAGGGGACGCGTCATGACGCCCAAACGGGGCGTGTTCATCGGCCAGCGCAAGGACCGCATGGGTGCCCGACTGCTGATGATGCTGACCTGCATACGCCTGGCCGAGGATTTTGACGCGGATTATCGGGTCAACTGGTTTCCACCGGGGGCCGATGCCCCAGAACTGGACAACCCGGAAGAGCTGTTCGATCCCGAATGGATCAAATCTCACTTTCTGGATCAGAAAACCCACGATAGGCTGTCGAAGAATGCGCTGCCGGTCTGGAGCTTTTTGGGCGACGCGACGCCCGATCGGCTGATGGCGCATCTGGCCGCTGGCCGCTCGGTCTTGGTCGAAGAGGGGTTCGAGGTTCTTGCCTTTCCTTGGGAGGATATTGAAGCGATCCGCCCGCGCTACCGCGAGTTCATTCACCGTATCGGGTTCACTCCGCAAATCCGGCACATCATGGAGCTTGCCGATGCAAGGCTCTCGGGGCAGGGCGTTTCTGCCTACCATATCCGGCGCGGTGACATCCTGAACGCGCTGCCCTGGAAGCACACCACCTGGCCGGCAAAGGTCGAGCCGGAAGAACTCTACGATATGCATCTTTCCAAGAGGCTGGACCGGCCCGCGATCATGTTCTCGGACCAGCCCGAGCTGATTGCGCGGTTTCAAAAGCGTTATCCGAACCTGATGCAGATGTCCGACATTGCGGACCTGTCTGGAATGACCCGAGCACAGCGCGACTTTCTCGAGCTTTTTGCCATGTCCCGGGCCGAACAGGTGATCGCTCCGTTCATCTCGGCCTTTTCCATGGCGGCTGCACGGATATCGGGGCAGCAAAGACTGGTATTCCGCGATGTCCTGACCGAGGCCGAATTGGACGAGGCGAACGAAACCGTCATCCGGCGCGTGGCGCAAGGCCCCGAGACTTTTCTGAACCCATCCGAGGCCGCCCATGTCTATGCCAAGGCTGCGCAATATCTGTGCGCCCAGGATCGGTGCCAAGAGGCTTTTGATCTGGGCCAGCCGATCCTCGATGCCGGGGCGGACAACGCTTTTCTGCCCCTGCTGCAGGCGTTGAACGCGTTCTATCTGGGCAAGTGGAAGGAAAGCGAGCAACTGGCCCGGGACGGGTTGGAAAACCCGCATCTTTGGCCCGAAGATCACGCGGTTCTGACCGCATTGCGGGGGGCCATTCTTGGCGCCAGAAAGAAACGCTGGGCTGCCGGGCGTCACTTTGCAAAAGCGTTTTGGGCCAAGCCGTTGCGACCCGATGTTGTGGTTTTGGGTTCGCGCATGCTGTACCGCGACCAACTGCCCGTTCGACTGTTTCCGCCCGTGGATTGGGCCCTGCAGCGCAGGCTGCGCCAACGTCGGTTTCCGCCGTTCAACAACCTGTACCTTGTCCAGCACAAGGTGATCGTGAGGGCGCCCTGCAATTTCGACATGATCCTGCTTGATTGGTCCGATCTTTCCCTGGACCAGCGCGCCAGGCGGCTGCAGGACAGCGGTCCGCGCCTGCAAGCTTTGTGGGCCGGGCTGACTGCGATCGACGACGTGCCGGAACAGGACCCCGCTGTGGAAAGCCTGTCATCGTTGCTGCAATGGCGCATGGGCGAGGTTGCCGTCGAGACGGCAATTGATGCCGCCCGGGACGTGGTTCTGCGGTGCCCCGACAACCCCCTGTACTACAAACGTCTTGCCGAGCTCTATGCGGATGCAGGTGACCGACGTCAGGCGCGATTGACTATGGCCGAGGCGCTGGCTTGTGACCCTGACAGCGCGTTTCTGGTTTTCGCGATGGGGCAACTCTTGGCGCGCATCGGCGCCGAAGAGCAGGCCGAGGCGCAGATCCTGCACGCGGCCGAGCTGGACGACATCACCGCCGCCATTCAAGGGGCCG
Source organism: Ruegeria sp. BHSA162 (assembly GCF_059613385.1). Classification (NCBI taxonomy): domain Bacteria; kingdom Pseudomonadati; phylum Pseudomonadota; class Alphaproteobacteria; order Rhodobacterales; family Roseobacteraceae; genus Ruegeria; species Ruegeria sp. BHSA162. The sequence continues at coordinate 80,316 of NZ_JBXWSK010000002.1, read as the reverse complement.
CGGGTCAGATTTGCCTGAAGCGCGGCGAAAAACAGCGGGCGCAGGTGTTTCTGCAACGGGCCAAGGCGTTGTGTCCAACCTACAAACGTTTTTCCAACCAGCTCAAAAGGGCAGAGGGGTAACATGCGGGCCTTTCACGATATCCAGCACCATTCAGGGTCATCTGTGTGCAAACACGCCCAAGGTTTCGGCTTGGTCATCGCCTGCAATGGAATTATTCTGGCGGGCAAACACTGGTCTTGCGTGCCCGCGTCCGGCCTGCATGGCACCAAAAACTGAGGCAAAAATGGTCGATCAGCCCCCCCGCTTTGTCAGCGTTACCCCGATGAAGAACGAAGGCCCGTTCGTTCTGGAATGGGTCGCGCACAATCAGGCTATTGGCATCGACCAGATGGTCGTGATGACGAATGACTGCACGGACGGGTCGGATGCGCTGCTCGAGCGGCTCGACCAGCGCGGGGTTCTGATCCATGTGGACAACAATTCCCGCCGCGCAACAAGCCCTCAGAAACGCGCGTACAAACGCTTTTTTCAGATGGACATCGCGGGGCCTGAAGACTGGGTGATCGTGATCGACGCCGACGAGCAGATCAATGTAAAGACGGGTGACAACACGCTGAAATCATTGGTTGATGCCGTGCCGGATGCCAAGATGATTTCAATGACCTGGCGGTTGTTCGGCAATGCCGGAGTGGTTCAATACGAAGACAGGTTCCTGTCCGACCAATTCCGCCGTGCTGCCCCCGAGCGCAAACCCAGACCGGCGCAGGCATGGGGATTGAAGACGATGTTCCAGCGGCACTTGTGGGATGTGATCGGTGTTCACCGCCCCAAACGTCCGACGGTCGACCGCATGGAAGACTGCCACTGGTACAATGGTTCGGGCCAGCCAATGCCCGAGCGGTATTTTACAAGCAGTTGGCGGTCGGCGCGGGACTCGGTCGGATATGACCTTGTGCAGCTCAACCACTACGCTCTGAAGTCCTGCGAGAGCTACTTGGTCAAGAAAGTGCGGGGACGGGCTCATCACACGGGCGACAGCCTGGGCTTGGAGTACTGGAACATCATGAACCAGAATGCGGTGGTCGAGACATCGGTCGATGCGATTGCCGCGCGCAAGCGGGACTGTTTCGACGACCTGATGTCGGACCCCGAAACGGCCCGGCTGCACCGCCAGTCCTGCGAATTGCACCGCAAACAGATATCGGAACTGCTGGGCACGTCCGAGATGCAGGAGTTGATGCATCAGATGACCGCGCAGGCCGACGCCGTTACACGAGGCGCAACCTGATGCTGTGGTTGCATTTGGGGATGCCGAAGACAGGGACGACGGCTTTGCAGTCCTATCTGCGCAACAATGCGTCGGCCTTGTCGGATTCCGGGCTCAGATACATGGAGGCCGGACGTCGCAGACCGGAAGGGGACGATCGCCCCAAGGTCAGCCATAATCTGTTGGCGTTCCACATGAACCAGTCCGCAGAACCAATGGACAAGTACCGTGAGGCCGTTGCGCGCGAGTACGAAGCACATGGCAGCAAGGCCTGCCTGATGTCGTCGGAAATGTTCTATTCGGCCGATCTGGAACGGCTTGCGCAGCTCTTCACCGAAATACCCGCACGCGAAATGCGTGTGGTATTCTATTGCCGCCGCTACTCCGATTTCTTTGAGGCGGATTACAAGCAGCGGGCCAAAAATGGCCGTTTGCCAGCGGACGGTTCAGCCTTGATTCGGGACCGGCTGGCGAAAATCAAGGCCGAGCCTCACTCGGTTTCTTTTTCCGGCGCGGTTTCCCGAATCCGCAACGCGTTCCCGGGTGTCACGGTTGTGCCGGCACTCTATGACCGCGAGGAAATGTTGAATGGCAATATCGTCGATGACTTCCTGAACAGACTGGGCGTGTCGCGACCCGGAGGGGAGGTTGCCAGTGAGCCTGCCAATCCAACACTGTCCCGCGCTGCAAGTGAAGCCTTTGGCGTCGTCACGCGAGCCATCGGGCGCAAGCGCAGCCGCCAACTGCGTCGCCAAGTACCCAAAGAACCCATCATGTTCCGGCACCATGACGTTCTGGAACCCGAGGAACGGGCATGGCTTGATACCTACTTGACCGAAGCCGACGAAGGATTTCGGGCTGAGTTCTTTCCCGACCGGGACACTCTGTTCAAACCGGTCTGGCTGAGCCCGGACGAAGTCAGGTTTCGTCGTGATGCGCCGGACGAGATCGTTGCGTTCAAGCAGGCTGCAGAAATCGTGTTCAGAATGGCCTTGGGTGAATAGGCTGGCGGCGCCAAAGACTCAATCAAGCGAGATCTGCTGTCGTTGCTTCCCGGTGGTCTTGTCGAAGATCAGGATGCGGTTGTCATCGGTCACCACGGCGAACCAGTTGTTTCCGATGGTCACGGCTTGGGCCTTTGCGCCGTCCGGCAGTTCGATCTGATCGGGCAGGGTGGGGGTCCGGTCGGATAGACGGATGACAATCAAGGCGAATGTCACTAGAACCCCGCCAATCATCACCGCGGTCAGCAGCATGACCATGCGGCGCAGAAGGCGCAACTGAGGCGTTTCCTGCGGTTCTTGGGGATCTGAAGGGACAGTCATGGGCACCCGGCAAATAGACTTCGTTATCGCGGACGCTCCGCCGCCCCGCCTTGATAAGGCGCTTTCGCGGGATGTGCCAGCAGGTGAAAGCCTGTCGCGTACCCGGCTCGCCCGGCTGATCGAAGAGGGCGCGGTTCTGGTCGACGGCAAGGTCGTGCTCGACGCCAAAGCCAAAGTGCCAGAAGGCGCCGTTGTGTCCATAACCGTCTCCGAAGCGGACGAGAGTCACATCGGGGCCGAGGACATTCCGCTGGACATCGTGCATGAAGACGCTGACCTGATCGTGATCAACAAGCCTGCGGGCATGGTCGTCCACCCGGCACCGGGATCGCCCAACGGCACTTTGGTGAACGCCCTGCTGCACCATTGTGGCGAGGAATTGTCGGGTGTAGGCGGGGTCAAGCGGCCGGGCATCGTGCACCGGATCGACAAAGATACCAGCGGATTGCTGGTGGTTGCCAAATCGGACGCCGCCCACCAGGGGCTGGCGGCCCAGTTCGAGGCGCACAGCGTCGAGCGCTACTATCGTGCGGTCTGCTATGGCGTTCCGGATGCCAATGACCCGCGGCTGCGCGGTGTCAAAGGCGTGAGTTTTGAGCCCGGCAACGTGATGCGAATCACAACGCAACTGGCCCGGCACAAACATGATCGGCAGAAACAGGCGGTGTTTTTTCATGGCGGGCGCCATGCCGTGACACGTGCGCGCGTCGTTGACGTGTTCGGAAAACCCGGCGCGGTATCATTGATCGAGTGCTGGCTGGAAACCGGACGCACCCACCAGATCCGGGTGCACATGGCACATGCGGGCCACGGCTTGGTGGGCGACCCGGTCTATGGCGGCAAGCGTAAACTGTCGGCCCGGTCGTTTGATGCAGACGCTGCGGAGGCGGTGCGTGCGTTCCCGCGCCAAGCCCTGCACGCGGCCGTCCTGGGCTTTGTTCATCCCGTTTCCGGCGAGGAAATGCGTTTTGAGGCAGCATTGCCGCAAGATATCGAGGCACTCATCTCAGTTCTGAAACAACCTGCAAAGTCTCGTGACTAAGACTTTCTTAGCTTTCCTTTATCGTTCCTTAATCCCAGACTGTTAACACCTGCACTTGAATGGTCCTGAACGTGGCCCCATATCCATGTTAAGGGCGTAAACATTTGTCCAAGGGACGTGATACATGGCAAATTACAAAAATCTCCCCGTGCCTACGCCAGAAGGTGGGCTGAACCGGTATCTGCAGGAAATCCGCAAATTCCCCCTGCTGGAGCCGGAAGAGGAGTACATGCTGGCCAAACGTTGGGTCGAAGAGCAGGACACCGAAGCGGCGCACAAGATGGTGACATCGCATCTGCGACTGGCCGCCAAGATCGCCATGGGCTATCGCGGCTATGGTTTGCCGCAGGCCGAAGTGATTTCCGAGGCCAATGTGGGCTTGATGCAAGCCGTCAAGCGGTTCGATCCGGAAAAAGGCTTCCGTCTGGCGACCTATGCGATGTGGTGGATCCGCGCCTCGATCCAGGAATACATCCTGCGATCCTGGTCGCTTGTGAAACTGGGCACCACCTCGGCGCAGAAAAAGCTGTTCTTCAACCTGCGCAAGGCGAAAGCACGGATTGGCGCGTTGGAGGAGGGCGACCTGCACCCGGACAATGTCAAGCGGATCGCCAATGACTTGGGCGTGACCGAAGAAGAGGTCATCAGCATGAACCGCCGCATGTCGGGTGGGGACGCGTCGCTGAACGCCACGGTCGGGTCCGAGGGCGAAGGCACCATGCAGTGGCAGGACTGGCTGGAAGACGAAGATGCCGACCAGGCCGGCGACTATGAGGCCCGCGAAGAGCTTGAGGTGCGTCGCGAGTTGCTGACCGAGGCGCTGGACGTTCTGAATGACCGCGAAAAGGACATCCTGACCCAGCGCCGGTTGATGGACCAGCCCGTGACGCTCGAGGAACTGAGTACGCAGTACAATGTCAGCCGCGAACGCATCCGTCAGATCGAGGTGCGCGCCTTTGAAAAGCTGCAGAAAAAGATGCGTGAGTTGGCGCGTGAAAAGGGCATGCTGGCCACCGCCTGATCACGGAAATTCGATGAACAAACGGCCCGGGGAAACCCGGGCCGTTTTTTCGTCATGTCCTACTGCAGTTGCTGGCGGAGTACCCGTACCATGTTTTCGCCCATGACCTGGCGGATCTGCGCCTCGGTCAGGCCTTCGTCCAACAAGGCCGAGGTTAGCGCCGCCAGTTCCGACGTGTCGAACGCGGTCTCGACCGAGCCGTCATAGTCGGACCCCAGTGCGACATGGTCTTCCCCGACCGTCTCGATGGCTGCCTTGATCATTTTGGCAATTCCCGCCGGGGCGATGTCGCCGCAGGTGACGTCGGCCCAATATCCCATCCCGATGACACCGCCGGTCGCGGCGATTTCCTTCATCAGGTCATCGGGATAGTTGCGCTTGACCGGGCAGAACCCGTGAAGACCGCCATGGCTGACGATCAGCGGCTCGTCGGTCATAGCCAGCACGTCGCGCGCCACTTGCGGGCTGGAATGGGCCAGGTCGATCACCACCGGGCGCTTGGCCAATTCGGCCACCACCTGCCGCCCGAATTCGGTCAGGCCCGTGTTCCCGGTGCCGTGCAGCGAGCCGCCAAGTTCGTTGTCAAAGAAATGCTGCAGCCCGAAAACCCTGTGTCCCGCATCGAATATCGGGTCGAGATTGGCCAGATCGCCCTCCAGCGGATGGGCGCCTTCGATCCCCAGAATGCCACCCACGACCTGTTCGCCGCGCGCGCGGGCGTCGAGCACCGCATCCAGATCCGCGCGGGTCTTGATGACCTTGAGATGTCCGCTTGAGGCGGCCTCGAACCGATGCAGTTTCTCGGCCTGATAAATCGCGCGTTCTTTCAAGCTGTCCCAGGTGCGCAGCGGCCAAAGCTGACCGATGGCCAGCAGGGTGATGTTGTCGAACGCCTCGGCCGAGTTTGCCTCGTAATTCTGGCCTGCCGGCGACTTGGTCACGGCGGTGAACACCTGCAGGGCCACGTTGCCTTCGATCAGCCGGGGAATGTCCACCTGACCGCGGGTTCCGCGTTCGGTCAGGTCGCGGCTCCACAACAGCGGATCGGCGTGCAGGTCGCCCACGATCAGGGTTTCGTGCAGAGCCGCGGCAGTGTCGGACACCGGATATGGGTCGTGGTCGATCACGTTGTTGCGCGCGTTTTCGACATATGGCGGCACTACCACGAAAAATATCACGGCCCCGATGACGACCACAGCCGCCGTGAGGCCTGCCAGCCATTTCAGAAATCTTCTCACGTTAGTCCCTCCCGTTTGTCATGCGCAGATTACGGGTGTCCCGCGCACAGAAAAGCCTGACTTGGCGTCGCTTGGCTGATACAGAAGGCGCAACAGATGTTGGCGCAAACATTTCAGCGCGGAACATGGTCAAATACGGAGGAAACCATGCACAATCCGGTTCAATGGGGCATTCTGGGGGCGGCGAAATTCGCACGCCAGTTCATGGGTCCGGCGATCCATGCGGCCTCGGGCGCGCGTTTGTCTGCTTTGGCGACTTCGGATCCGGCGAAAGCCGGTCCATTCCAGGGCTTCTGCCCGGACCTTACGGTCTTTGACGACTATGACGCGCTGCTGGCTTCGCCCGAAATCGAGGCGGTCTATATCCCTCTGCCGAACCACCTGCATGTGGAATGGAGTCTGAAAGCGCTGGACGCTGGCAAGCACGTTCTGTGTGAAAAGCCGATGACCATGCGCGCCGAGGAGTTCGACGCTCTGATCCACAAGCGCGACCAGACCGGGCTGCTGGCGGCCGAGGCCTATATGATCGTGCACCACCCGCAGTGGCAGCATGTGCGCGACCTGATCGCCGAAGGCGCCATCGGAGATCTGGTGCATGTCACGGGCGCATTCAGCTTCGACAACCGCGCGGACACAGGCAATATCCGCAACCGCGCCGAAACCGGCGGCGGCGGGCTGCGCGACATCGGCGTCTATGTCATCGGGTCGGCCCGTTTTGCGACGGGGCAGGAACCGGACACCGTGCAATCGGCCATCCGCTGGGAGGATGGCATCGACGCGTTCACCGAAATCCGCGCGCAGTTTCCCGGCTTTACCTATTCGGCCTATGTCTCGATCCGAATGCATCCGCATCAAGAAATGGTCTTTCACGGCGAGCGCGGCCTGATCCGCCTGACCGCGCCGTTCAACGCGCGAGTGTTTGGCGAGGCCCGGGTCGAGCTGCATCGCCCGGGGCTTGAGGTTCTGGTGCGGCGCTTCCCGGCCGACGATCACTACAAGCTGCAGGTCGAGGCGTTTTGCCGGTCCGTTCGCGCGGGCGACGAATACCCGTGTCAGCTCGAATTCTCGCGCGGGACGCAGGCGATGATCGACCGGGTGTTAGACGGCGCAACGCCGCTCTGACTTGCTTGATCAGCCGCCCCACGCCTAAACTGGTGAGCACCTGAACAGGAGGGGGCCATGGCCGGAGGCTGGGCGCGCGACGGCGCTGTAAGTGAACAGATCGAGGCTTCGATTTCAGACGAGCTGGCACGGATGCAGGCAAAAAAGCGTCCGGTCGGTGAAAGCCTGCTCCATTGCGCAGAGTGCGAAGAACCGATCCCCGAAAAGCGCCGACTGGCGATCCCCGGGGTCAAGCTGTGCCTGGATTGCCAGCAAGAGCGTGATGGTGCTTTCAAGGCCCGCGGCGGTATCAATCGGCGCGGCTCCAAGGACAGCCAGCTCAAGTGAAGGGGCCCGGCAAAGACGGCGGTTCCCTTTTTCAGAATGGCTTGTTTCTTGGGTTCATGGCCGCATTTCTTTGGGGCACGCACAGCGTCATCGTGCGCTACCTGACCGGAGATCTGGGTGGCATGCAAATTGCCACAACTAGGCTGTTCATAGCTGCTTTAGCCATCTACGGCATGTTGCGTGCGATGAATGCGCCGGTTTCCGTCCAGCTCCGGGATTGGAACTTCCGTCTTGCGGTTTTGGCGACCGTCATCAACTATATTCTGTTTCATATCGGGCTTGAACACACCGGTGCAGGCAGCGCGATGGTGTTGGAAAATACCGCGCCGTTCTTTGTTCTGGTTTTCTTGTATTTCTTCGCCGACACCCCTGTTGGAAAAACCGATGTTCTGGCGACCCTTCTGGCCATCTTGGGGGTCTTTCTTACGGTTTTCCGCGATTTCGAAGGCGGCGGGGACCCGGTTCTGGGGGATATGATGGAAATTGGGGCCGGGGTCAGCTGGGCGGCGTTCCTGATCGCCAGCAGTCGGGCCATGCGCGCGTCGAAATCGACGGCCGAGCGTCTGAATTTCCTGTTTGGTGTGTTCCTGTGCTCGGCCGTAATTCTGCTTCCGCTGTCCGTTTTTGCACTGCGGATGCCATCCGGCAGCGATTTGGTGTTTTTGGTTTTGCTGGGCGTTTTCCCGACTGCGTTGGCCTACTACCTTTGGTACGAGGCCGCCGCGCGTGTATCGACGTTGACCGCGACCCTTTTGTTCGCCGCCTCGGTGGTGTTCACCTTCGTCAATTCGGCAATTTTTCTGGGGGCACCGATCACCCCAATGGCTGCGATTGGGGCGGGATTGATCGTATTCGCGGTGTTCCTCACGACCAGAAAAAACTAGGCGACAGCCGGAACGGGGTTATCGGCGGCGCCACCAGCGCCGCAGCAGGTTGACGTCCATGGCGGCAACCATGATGCCCAAGGGGATCATCCAAAACCCCAGAACAGGAAGGAAGCCGAAGACGCCTGCGACGATCAACAAAAGTCCCACGACAAACCGCAGCCCCCGCGGGACATTGCGGCGGATCCGGGCGAGAACAGGGCGCAGGCGGTCCTTGATGGCCCGCCAGCGCCCCTTGTCGGTTGGGTCTGTCACCCCTCCAGGGCCTCCAGTTCGTCGATCATCCCCGAGATCATCGACAGGCCCTTGTCCCAGAATTTCGGGTCGCTGGCATCCAACCCGAACGGGGCCAGCAGCTCTTTGTGGTGCTTGGAGCCGCCCGCGCGGAGCATCTCGAAGTACTTTTCCTCGAACCCGTCCGCGCCGCTTTCATAGACCGAGTAGAGCGCGTTCACCAACCCGTCGCCGAAAGCATAGGCGTAGACATAGAAGGGCGAATGAACAAAGTGCGGGATATAGGCCCAGAAGGTCTCGTACCCGTCCATGAATTCAAACGCCGGGCCAAGGCTTTCGGCCTGAACGCTCATCCACAGGGCGTTGATGTCGTCCGGCGTCAGTTCGCCCTCGCGGCGGGCGGCGTGCAGCTTGCATTCAAAGTCGTAGAAGGCGATCTGGCGGATCACCGTGTTGATCATGTCCTCGACCTTGCCGGCCAACAGAACCTTGCGCTGCTCGGGCGTTTCGGCCTGATCCAGCATCTTGCGGAAGGTCAGCATCTCGCCGAAGACGCTGGCGGTTTCAGCCAGCGTCAGGGGGGTCGAGGACAGCATCTCGCCCTGATCGGCGGCCAGCACCTGATGCACCCCGTGGCCCAACTCGTGCGCAAGTGTCATCACGTCGCGCGGTTTGCCCAGGTAGTTCAGCATCACGTAAGGATGCACATCGGTCACGGTGGGGTGCGCGAAGGCGCCCGGGGCCTTGCCCGGTTTCACTGCCGCGTCGATCCAGCCTTTCGAGAAGAACGGTGCCGCGATGTCGGCCATGCGGGGATCGAAGGCGGCATAGGCCTCCATCACCGTCTTCTCGGCGTCCTCCCACGACACGGTGCGGGTGTCTTCCATCGGCAGCGGCGCGTTGCGGTCCCAGACCTGCATCACATCCAGACCCAACCATTTGCGCTTGAGCTCGTAATACCGGTGGCTGAGCTTGGGATAGGCGGCCACCACCGCCTCGCGCAGGGCTTCGACCACTTCGGGTTCGACATCGTTCGCCAGGTGCCGCGCGGTCTGCGGGGTCGGCATCTTGCGCCAGCGATCGATGATTTCCTTTTCCTTGGCCTGCGTATTGTGGACGCGGGCAAAGGTTTTGACGTTGTCTTGGAACACGCGGGCCAGTTCGCGGGCCGCGGCCTCGCGTTTGGACCGGTCCTGTTCGGTCAGCAGGTTCAGGGTGCCTTCGATGTTCAGCTCTTCACCGTTCACGGTAAAGGTCAGCCCGGCGATGGTTTCGTCGAACAGCCGTTCCCACGCGTCGCCGACCACCCCCAGATCATGCAGGAATTTCTCCAGCTCGTCCGACAGTTGATAGGGCTTCATCGCGCGGATGCGGCGGAAGACAGGCTCGTACCGGGCCAGGTCTGCGTTGTCCTTGAAATGGGCGGCCAGCACGTCATCGTCTATGCGGTTGATCTCGAGCGTGAAGAACACCAGCGGCGTGGTGAACAACGTGACCTTTTCCTGCATGTCCGACAGGAACTTGGCGCGCTCGGCATCCGTGGTCAGCTGGTAATAGCGCAGCCCGGCAAAGGACATGATGCGCCCGGCGATGGCGTTGATCTTTTCGTTGCGCTGGACACAGGTCAGCAGGCCCTGCGCATCCAGATCGGCCAGCTTGCCTTCGTAGTCGGCGGCAAAAGCCGCGCATTCCTGCTCCAGCCACTCAAGATCGCGAGTCAGTTCCGGCGCGTCCTGTCCCTTGTACAGATCGTCCAGATTCCATTCCGGCAGGTTGCCAAGGTTGTCGGCGCCGCCACCGGCATTTGCGTCTCGGACGGGGAAGGGAAGCTCGTGCATGGAACACCTCGATTGTCTGCGTTGGATCACATCTAGGCGCAGGGCGCGCGGATCACAAGCAGCCGAGGCGTCAGCGCGTCATCGCAAGTTCGGGTGTCTGCCCGTTGGCGGCGGCCGAAAAATGCGCGGCCATCTCCTCGAACACGGGGCCGCGGACCTCGGGCGGTTCCATCATCACCTCGTGTTCGCCGTCGGGGATCTCGACCAGCCGGCCGCTGGGCCAATTCGCCATCCGCGCCCGGATCGCCTTGCGGTCCACGATCTGCTCGTGGCTGCCAAGATAGGTCAGACAGGGAATATCGGGCGCGGTCTGCGCCATGAGCCAGGCGCATTCGTCCAGTGCCTCGCGTAGCCAGATGGTCGACGGCGCACCCAGGGCCAGTTCGGGATGCGCTTTCAACTGATCCTGCATCATCCGGTACATCCCGGGATCGCGGGTCAGTGCGTTGCCCGCGAAAGGCTGGATCAGAACATAGCTTTCCAGTGACGTGGTCGGAGGCGTCTTTTCGCCCAGCCCGATCCGCGGCCCCCAATAGGCGGTCAGACGGCTGAGCGGTTTCATGAGCGGGGTGAAGAAAATGCCCCACATCGGGCCGGTGAAGGCACAAGAGGCAAACAGGCCGGTTTCCAGAACCGCGCGCATCCCGATCGCGCCGCCCATCGAATGGCCGATCACGTGCCAGGGTTTCGGCAGGCCAAGCTGCTCGGCCAGTTTCAGCGTTTCGCGCACGTCCTGCTGATAGTCGGTAAACTTGTCCACATGGCCGACGCGCGGATCTTCCAGCAACCTGTCAGCCAGCCCCTGTCCGCGCCAATCCACGGCCAGTACGGCAAAGCCGCGTTGTACGAACTCACCCGCTGCATTGCCATATTTTTCAATATATTCCGTGCGGCCGGGAAAGATCATCACCGTCCCGGTCGCCTCACCTTCGGGGCGCCAGTGGCCCACGCGAATGCGTGCGCCGTCGCTTGTGGTCAACCAGTGCGCGGCGCCGCCGGCGGGACCGCCGGCCACATCTTCAAAGAACGGGGCCGGCGACAAATCCATCAGGCCAGCACCGAGGCAAGCTTCATGGCAACACCCATGTCGCCGTCGACGCTCAGCTTGCCGGCCATGAACGCGCCCGTGGGGTTCAGCTCACCACTGAGGATTTGCTCGAACGTTTCCGCGTCGGCGCTCAGGGTGACTTCGGCGTCCTCGTCGCTGACCCGCGCGCCGTTTTCATCCAGCACGATCGAACCGAGGTCGGCGATGGCGAATTTCGCCGACGAATCGAAATCGCCGCCCGACAGTTTTTCGTTCAGCGCGGCTGCCGCTTTTTCAAGAGTGTCGCTCATGGTCTTCCTCATTTGTTAGTGCGCCGTGAATGGACATCCGCGGTCGCAACGCTACACTGAACATTGTTATGAGCATTGCAATCAACAATCTCAAAGGTACCGTTGCGGCATTTGCCCTCCTAGTCATGTATTCCACCACTGGGATTGCGCAACAGGCCGATTTGCGGGACGAAGCCGAGCTGCTGCGGCAGCTTGCCAAAGCGTCGCCCGAGCAGGCAGCCGGTCTGGATCGGCAACTGCAGTCGCTGTGGTCGCAATCAGGGTCTGCCTCGGCTGATCTGCTGCTTGAGCGCGGACGCGAAGCACTGGACGAGGGCAATGTCGAAGCGGCGTTGGACCATCTGACGGCACTGACAGACCATGCACCCGATTTCGCAGAAGGTTGGCATGTGCGCGCCTCCGTGTTTTTTGGGCTGGAGCGGTTCGGCATGGCGGCCGCCGATCTTGAGCACGCGCTTGCGTTGAACCCGAACAATTACGAAGCCATCTACGGGCTTGGCCTGATCTTTGAGGTGCTGGGTCAGCCCGAACAGGCCTATGACGCCTATTCCCGCGCGCTGGCTATACATCCCCATCACGAAGAAGTAACCAATGCCGTGAATCGGCTGAAACCGCAGATTGCGGGCAAGGCGCTTTAAGGTCCGGGCAGGGGGCAAAGGTGAACGGGGCATCCCGAATCGTGGCCGTACTTGGCCCGACCAACACAGGCAAAACCCACTATGCCATCGAACGCATGCTGGGGCACCGGACCGGTGTCATCGGCCTGCCGCTGCGGCTGCTTGCGCGCGAGGTCTATGACAAGATCGTCGCCATCCGCGGCCCCTCGGTGGTGGCTCTTGTGACGGGCGAGGAACGCATCGTTCCGCCGCGCACGCAATACTGGGTCTGCACGGTCGAGGCGATGCCCGAGGGGATGGGCACCGATTTCGTGGCCATCGACGAAATCCAGCTGTGCGCCGACCCCGAGCGCGGTCATGTGTTTACCGACCGGCTGCTGCGGATGCGCGGCACGCACGAGACACTTTTTCTGGGTGCCGACACGATGCGCGGCCCGATCGCGGCGCTGGTGCCGCAGGCGCAGTTTGCTCGGCGCGAGCGGATGTCGCAACTGGTCTACACCGGATCCAGGAAGATCAGCCGTATGCCGCCGCGCAGCGCGATCGTCGGGTTCTCGGTCGAGAACGTCTATGCCATTGCCGAGCTTCTGCGGCGGCAAAAGGGTGGGGCGGCCGTGGTCATGGGCGCGCTCAGCCCGCGCACGCGGAATGCGCAGGTCGAGCTGTACCAGAATGGCGAGGTCGACTATCTGGTCGCCACCGATGCCATCGGTATGGGTCTGAACCTCGATGTGAACCATGTGGCGTTTTCGTCCCTGTCCAAATTCGATGGCAGGCGTATGCGGCCGCTGGCTCCGAACGAACTGGCCCAGATCGCCGGGCGCGCCGGGCGCGGCATGTCGGATGGCACCTTTGGCGTGACGGGCGAGGCATCGCCACTGGACGAAGGCGTGGCGCAGGCCATCATGGACAGCCGATTCACGCCGATGAAAAAGCTGAACTGGCGGAATGCTGCCTTACGGTTCGGCTCGGTCGATGCGCTGATCGACTCGCTCGAGGCCAGCCCGGACAACGAACACCTAGTCAAGGCCCGGCCCGCCGACGACCTGAACGCGCTCAAGTCGCTGGCCCAGGTGCCCGAGGTTGCGGCCCGTGCCAGCGATGGTCCGTCGATCCGCCTGTTGTGGGATGTTTGCCGAATCCCCGATTTTCGAGGCATCAGCCATGCGGAACATGCCAGCCTGCTCGAATCGATCTTCGGACATCTGCACGAACGCGGCACGATCCCCGAGGATTTTCTGGCGCGCCAGATCCGCCGGATCGACAGAACCGACGGCGATATTGATGCACTGTCCAAAAGGTTGGCATATATTCGCACGTGGACATATGTTGCGCAACGAAACGGCTGGGTGCGCGACGAATCCCATTGGCGCGCGGAAACCCGCGCTGTAGAAGACAGGGTGTCAGACGCTTTGCATGAATGTCTGACGCAAAGATTTGTGGACCGGCGTACATCTGTTCTCTTGCGCCGGCTCAAACAGAAGGAGGCCCTTTTGGCCGAAGTGAATGACAAGGGTGAAGTGACCGTCGAAGGCGAATTCGTCGGTCGTTTGGAAGGGTTCCGGTTCATCCCGGACAAAAGCGCGCAGGGAACCGAGGCGAAAGCGCTCAAATCGGCCTCACTGCAAGCACTCGCGCCGCAATTCCATCTGCGTGCCGATCGCTTCTACAATGCGCCCGATACCGAAATTGATTTTACCGATCAGGGTGGCCTGATGTGGGGCGAATTTGCCGTGGGCAAACTGGTTGCCGGGGCCGAACCGCTCAAACCGATGGTCGAAGTGTTCGTGGACGAGGCCGCAGGGCCGGAAGTTGAGCAGAAGGTGCAGCGCCGCCTGCAACACTTCATCGACCGCAAGATCGCGGCGCTGTTCGAGCCCCTGCTGAACCTGTCGCGCGACGAAGAACTGACCGGGCTGGCCAAGGGATTTGCCTTCCGCATGGTCGAGGCGTTGGGCATCCTGCCGCGTGCCGGAGTCGCACAAGAGGTCAAGGATCTGGACCAGGACGCGCGTGGCGCGCTGCGCAAGCATGGCATCCGGTTCGGCCAGTTCACCATCTTCATGCCGCTGCTGCTGAAGCCTGCCCCGACGCGCCTGCGTCTGGTGTTGTGGGCCCTGGCAAATGGACTTCAGGAGTTTCCCGAAGCGCCGCCGCCGGGCTTGGTGACGGTGCCCGTCGCCAAGGGCGCGCCCGAGGGCTATGACACCATGTGCGGCTACCGCAATGCGGGCGAGCGTTCGATCCGTATCGACATGTTGGAGCGTCTGGCCGACATGCTGCGCGCCGAAGACAGCCGGGGCGGTTTCGAAGCCAAGGCGGACATGTTGTCGATCACCGGCATGACGCTGGAGCAGTTCGCCGACCTGATGCAAGGGCTGGGCTACAAGGCCGAGCGCGGTGAACGGACCAAGATCAAACCGGCTCAGCCCACCGAGCAACCACCGGCAGCAACCGCCGAAGCTCCGACCGAGACCGCCGAAGCAGAGGCGCAGTCGGATGTGGCCGTCGCCGCCGAGGCGCCAACCGAGGCTACCGACAGCACCGAGGCTGAAGCCGAGGCCACGGCCGCAGACCCTGCATCGGACGAACCCGAAGTCGAGGTGTTCTACACCTTTACCTGGGGCCGTCAGGCCAACCGGGGGCCACGTGGTGACCAACGGCAGGGTCGGAGCAAACCGGGCGGGAAGCCTCGGGATGGTCGCGGCAAGCCGCAGGGCAAGAAGGGCGGCAAACCGCAAGGGGCCAAGACCTTCTCGTCCCGGCCGCCCAAAAAGGAAAAGGCGATTGATCCCGACAACCCGTTTGCCGCTGCGCTGATGGGTCTGAAGGACGGCAACTGATCGCTGATGGCCGACGCACCGGCCAAGCTGCGGATCGACAAGTGGCTGTGGCATGCGCGGTTTTTCAAGACCCGCAGCCTGGCCGCCAAACAGGTTAGCGGCGGGCATGTGCGCATCAACGGTGACCGGGCCCAGAAGCCGGCGCAAACCGTCGGGCCCGGTGACGTTCTAACTTTCGCTCAGGGGCGGGTTATTCGCGTGGTTCAGGTCGAAACCCTGGGCGCGCGACGCGGCCCGGCGACCGAGGCGCGGACGCTGTACACGGATTTGTCCGAAGAGAAGGATAATCCGCCACAAAATCCGGGTTTCGAAGGAAAAGGTCGTCCGACCAAGAAGGATCGGCGCGCGCTTGATCTTTCTCGCACCCCCAAGGGCTGATCTTCTCTTGAAGATGGGGGCAGACTGAATTAGCTAGTCGCCCAAACCTCTGACGGGAATTGGACCATGACCTACGTTGTCACCGAGAACTGTATCGCCTGCAAATACACCGACTGCGTCGAGGTATGCCCGGTGGATTGCTTCTATGAAGGTGAAAATACCCTGGTCATCCATCCGGATGAATGCATCGATTGCGGCGTGTGCGAGCCGGAATGCCCGGCGGACGCCATTCGCCCGGATACCGAACCGGGAATGGAGCAGTGGGTCGAATTCAACCGCAAATACGCGGAACAATGGCCGGTTATCGTAACCAAGAAAGACCCGCTTCCGGGCGCCGAGGAGCGCGACGGTGAAGAGGGCAAGATGGAGAAATACTTCTCCGAGGCACCGGGCGAGGGCGGCTGAGCGATTCGGGTCGCAAAGCCCGTAAGACAGCTGTAAGTTTTTGCCTTAATGCGCTGAAAAAAGTCACAAATTCCGAGCCGAAGGCCCCGTCCGCTTTCAGGTGTCTTAATTTTGTGATATACTCATGTGGCAAATGATGATCGAGATGGGGACGACTCCGTAAGTATGCTCACTTTGGAGTTCTGAGTTTTTGACATGTAATCAGCCTGACAGGGGTCGCGGGTGACCCCGGTTAGGTTTTTTGTCGCTTTTTTCCCGCTCTGCAACCAAGGAAACACGTGCATGACAAAGTCGAAGAAGCTTGAGTTCCGTCCGAACGACTATGTTGTCTACCCTGCACATGGGGTCGGGCAAATCATATCGATTGAAGAACAGGAAGTCGCTGGATACTCGCTCGAGCTGTTCGTCATCTCATTCGAGAAAGACAAGATGACCCTACGGGTGCCGACCAACAAGATCACTGAATCCGGTCTGCGCTCGCTCAGCTCGCCCGATGTGATCAGCCAGGCGATGAAAACGCTGAAGGGTAAAGCCAAGGTAAAACGTGCCATGTGGTCGCGCCGGGCGCAGGAATACGAACAGAAGATCAATTCGGGTGACCTGATCTCGATCGCTGAGGTGGTGCGTGACCTGCACCGCACCGACGACCAGCGTGAGCAGAGCTATTCCGAGCGTCAGCTCTATGAAGCCGCGCTTGAGCGTCTGACGCGCGAAGTTGCGGCCGTGTCCGGTTCGGACGAAATCGCAGCGGCCAAGCAGGTGGACGAAGTCCTGACCTCGCGCGCGGCATGATCGGGCTTTGAAGCAACACCAAAGGGCCGCTCTGGTTTCAGAGCGGCCTTTTTCATGCCCGATCGCTTGGTTCGCGCCGCCTTTCCCCCTAATTTCCCAGTCATTGGAACCGTATACGGGTCAGTCATGAAGCAGACGGTCAAGGCACTCTATATCGGCAGAGGGGCGGTTTCGGTCTGGTTCCGGTACTGTCTGATCCTGTTCGACCTTGCCTCGATCGTGTTTTTCGTGGCGACGGCGAACATTCCGCACGGCCCAGGATTGATTGCAGTCAGCTGGGCGGTGGGGCTGATCATTCTGCTGGATTTCTCGGCTCGGATGTGGATCGCGAAAGACCGCAAGAAGCTGCTGTTCAAAATCTACACGCTTGCGGATCTGGTCGTGATCGCCTCGCTGATCCTTGACCCTTTCCTGACCGGCAGCCTTGCGTTCCTGCGGATTCTGCGCGCGCTGCGGCTGATCCATTCCTATCACCTGTTGCATGATCTGCGCCGCGACAGTGAGTTTTTCCGAACCCACGAGGATGCGGTCATCGCGGCCGTGAACCTGCTGGTGTTCATTTTCGCGACATCCACCGCCGTACTGGTTTTCTATATCCCCGAGGACAGCCAGACCCCGTATATCGATGCGCTGTATTTCACGATGGCGACACTGACCACGACGGGTTTCGGCGACATCACACTGAACTCTCCGGGCGGCAAGCTGTTTTCGGTCTTCATAATGGTGGTCGGTGTGGCGCTGTTCGTGCGGCTGGCTCAGGCCATTTTCATGCCGCAGAAAGTACGCCACAAATGTCCCAATTGCGGGCTGTTTCGGCACGACCCGGATGCCGTACACTGCAAGCATTGCGGTGAGACACTACGGATCAAGACCGGCGGTGTCGGCTAGAGCAGGGCGGCCACGGCCAGCAGGAAAGCAACCTCGGACAGCTGTTGAGAAGCCCCCAGGATATCACCGGTCTGACCGCCAATCTTGGTTTTGGCTATGATTGCCAGACCCACGGTTGCGGCTACCGCACAGGCGACGGGCAGAAGGGCGGTCCAGCCCAGAAGAGCCAGAGAGAAACCGAAAGCCAGCCCGAGACCTGCTGCCACCGACAAAGGCGGAGGAGCGCCAACGCTATGGCTCAGTCCGCTGCCGCGGGCGTTCGGCAGGCTCGCCATCAGTGGTGGCATCACCGCACGGGAAAACACAGCCGCCGCCAGTATTCCGGCCGGACTTCCTGCCGCCAGTAGTGTTGCGACCGCCGAGATCCTGAGCAGTTGAATGACCAACAAGGCCAACACTCCGTAGGTGCCGATATGGCTGTCCTTCATGATCTCGAGTCTGCGTTCGGGTGTATATCCGCCCCACAGCCCGTCCGCGGTGTCGGCCAGCCCGTCCTCGTGCATGGCTCCGGTCGCTGCGATCAGAACGGCGACAGCAAGGACTGCGCTGACTGTCCCGGAAAGGCCCACGGCCATCGCAGACCAGCCCACGGCACAGCCCAAGCCGCCAACAACCAGCCCGGCCGCAGGATAGGCCCAAGCGGCTTTGGACTGTCGCTCGAAGAGCGATTTGGGCAGCACGGGCAATGGCAGCCGCGTCAAAAGAACCAGAACCAGCGGCACGTCCCATGGCGAAAAGGTTCGAGTGTCGTTTTTGTGCACTTGCGCGCCTTTCGAGGGGTTGTTGCATTGCCTGCTTCGGTTAAACACGCAGGACCACTCTGATGCAACGAGGCTTTGAATGCTGCCTGAACTCAATGATCTGAATACCTTCCGCGACGCCCTGCGCAATGCTCCGGGGCCGGATGAGGCTGCAAGGCAAGGGGCTGCCGACCGCAACGGACAGCTGACCAAGCCGCCGGGTGCGTTGGGCCGGCTCGAGGATCTGGCGATCTGGTATGCCGGTTGGCGTGGGGATGCCCGGCCACAGATCGAGGCACCTCAGGTGATTGTATTTGCCGGCAATCACGGCGTGACGGCGCAGGGGGTCTCGGCCTTTCCGCCCGAGGTTACGGTTCAGATGGTCATGAACTTCGAGCACGGAGGCGCGGCCATCAACCAATTGGCCAAAGCGGCCGGGGCCAAGATGACGGTACACGCGCTGGACCTGGATCGGCCGACGGCCGACTTCACAATGGCCCCGGCAATGTCCGAGGACGAGCTTCTGACCGCTTTGCAGACCGGCTGGAACGCCGTTGATCCCACCGCAGACCTTCTGGTCGTGGGCGAAATGGGCATTGGCAACACCACCCCTGCCGCGGCCATCGCCTGCGCGTTGTTCGGCGGAGATGCCGCCGATTGGACTGGGCGTGGAACCGGTGTGGACGATGCGGGCCTTGCCAACAAGACGCGCGTCGTTGCCGAAGGTGTTGCGCTGCACGGAGCATCTGACGACGGGCTTGAGATCCTGCGGTGTTTGGGAGGGCGCGAGATCGCGGCCATGGCAGGGGCCATTGCAGCCGCCCGAATTCTGCGCATCCCGGTCATTCTGGATGGGTTCATCTGCACCTCGTCTGCGGCTTGCCTCGATCGTCTGGCGCCGGGAGCGCTGGACCATGCCGTTGCTGGCCACCAGAGTGCGGAAGGTGCGCACGCGGCCATGCTGACCAAGCTGGACAAAGCGCCCTTGCTGAGCCTCGGGCTGCGGCTGGGCGAAGGGTCGGGGGCCGCGCTGGCCATCAATATCCTGAAAAGCGCCGTCGCTTGCCATTCGGGTATGGCCACCTTTGCCGAAGCCGGTGTGTCGGACGGTTGAGCTCGGCTGACCCGGGATATCCCCGGGTCAGGCTGACTTCTTTTCGTTCTTTTCGGCCAGTTCCAGCAGGGCGGTCTCGAGGTCCTTCTCCAACTCGCGCGCGCGTTCGATGTACTTTTTGTTCTCGGCCGTCGGCATGCCGGGAACCCAGAGTTCAGCCAATTCGCGAATTGCCTGCCGATCGTGGTGATAGAAGGTCTGCTGTGCTTGCGCGGCCTCGTATTCGCTCAAACCAATGTTCTCCAGCACATAACGCCCGGCCCGCAGAGAGCTGTCGAACAGCTCACGCACGATGTCATCAGCGCCGGCCTGATACAGCTCGTACACATGGGTCCGGTCATGCGCGCGGGCGACGATGTGAAGGTCGGGGCGCTGCCGGCGGGCGTAGCCGACCAATCGGGTCACTTCCTTGCGGTTGTCCATCGCGGCCACCAAAACGGAAGCCTTTTCAAGGCCCGCAGCCCGCAGCAATTCGGGACGCGTCGGATCACCCAAGAATCCTTTGACGCCGAACCGACGCATCAGCTGGATCGTTTCGATATTGTGGTCCAGCACCACCGTCTTGAACCCGCTGGCGCGCACCAGCCGGTTGACGATCTGTCCGAACCGCCCAATTCCCGCAATGATGACGGGACCTTTTTCGTCTATTTCCTCGGGTTCAATCTCGGGTGAGTTGTCGCGGATG
Organism: Ruegeria sp. BHSA162; assembly: GCF_059613385.1. Lineage (NCBI taxonomy): Bacteria > Pseudomonadati > Pseudomonadota > Alphaproteobacteria > Rhodobacterales > Roseobacteraceae > Ruegeria > Ruegeria sp. BHSA162. The sequence continues at coordinate 60,215 of NZ_JBXWSK010000002.1, read as the reverse complement.
TGGCGCGAAAGGTAGTCATAGATGATGAACAGAAGCGGTGTGATCAGCATGGTCAGGGCAATGATCATCAACAGCTTCTGCGACAGGGCCGGGGGAATGACATTCTGCTTGGTCGAAAAGGCCAGCAGCACGAAGCCGAACTCACCCGCCTGAGCCAAACCCAGCGTGAACAGCCAATGGTCGCGGCCGCGCAACTTGAATGCACGACCAACGGCATACAGGATCAGGCCCTTGACCAGGATCACCAGCAGGGCCAGTCCGATCAGGTCGAACGGGTCGTTGAAAAAGTACCCGACGTCGATCCCGGCCCCGACCGTGATGAAGAACAGGCCCAGCAGCAATCCCTTGAACGGCTCAAGATCGCTTTCCATCTCGTGCCGGAACTCGGAACTGGCCAGGACGACGCCAGCGAGGAAGGCGCCCAACGCCGGGGACAGGCCCACCAGCGTCATCAGGAACGAGATCCCTACTACGATCATCAGGGCCAACGCCGTGTACATCTCGCGCAGGCGGGTGGTGTGGATGAACCGGAACAAGGGACGGGTCAGGTAGACGCCTACCACGATCACGAATGCGATCGCGCCCAATGTCACCAGCGTCACCGCCCATCCGGGCAGGCCATCGACCAATGACAACGTATGGTGCGCGTCGCCGTGCCCGTCGCCGCCGCGCGTGATTGATCCGTCATCCTCGATGAAGATGCTGGCCGGCATGGCCAGCAGTGGCAGAAACGCCAGGATCGGAATCACGGCGATATCCTGAGTCAGAAGGACCGAGAACGTGGATCGCCCGCCGTTTGTGCGCATCAAGCCCTTTTCCGACAGCGTCTGCAGCACGATGGCGGTTGATGACAGGGACAGTGTCAGCCCCACGGCCAAGGCAACTGACCATGGTTGACCCGTGTAGAAGGTAACTGCTGCAATCACGACCGTAGAGAGCGAGATCTGCAGTCCACCAAGCCCCAACAACCGGTGCCGCATATCCCAAAGTGCGCGGGGTTCCAGCTCGAGCCCGATCAGGAACAGCATCATGACGACGCCAAATTCCGCGACATGCTGCAAGTCTTTGGTTTCCGCGCCCACGAGCCCAAGGATCGGACCGATGGCGATGCCGGCGGCAAGATATCCGAGGACAGACCCCAGCCCAAGTCGCGCCGACAGGGGGACGGCGATCACGGCGGCTGCAAGATAGATCGAAGCCTGGTACAGGAACTCGTTCATCTTCTTCCTTTCCTTGCCGTCAGGTCGGCAGCGGAGCGTCGCGTTTCAGCTGGTCCATCACGATCTGGCTTTGCACCCGTGCTACCGCAGGATGGGGCAGTATCACCTCGTGAAGCAAGGTGTTGAGCGCGGAAAGATCCTCGCAATAGACATGGAGCAGATAGTCTGCCTCGCCAGTCATCGTCCAGGCGCTGGTGATTTCCGGGCGGGTTTCCACCATGCGCGCAAAACTGGATGATTGTTCGGGGCCGTGGGTGCCGAGGTGAACTTGAACGAAGCCCTGGACCTGCAGGCCAAGTTTGCGCGGGTCAAGCCGAGCTGCGTAGCCGGTGATATAGCCCTCGGCCTCCAGCCGCTGACGGCGGCGCCCGGCCTGACTGGGGGACAGGTTCAGCATTTCGCCCAACTGATGCGCGGTCAGGTGCGCGTCTTTTTGCAGCGCGGCCAGAAGGCGAGTATCGGTTGCGTCCAGCATGTGCGGAGATTCTCACATATTTCGGGTTCTGGTGCGGAGTTTTCGCAGGCCTCTGTAGTTTACATGAAAAGAATGCGCAAAAACAGCGCTGAAAAAGGCGTATTCTTGAATCAGCAAAGAATTTCCTGTTTCAAGAGGACAAGCCATGGGCCCTTTCCCGCACAACGCCCCGAAATCCGTGATCAGCGCCGAGAACCCCGCCGGCACAGACGGGTTTGAATTTGTTGAATTCGCGCATCCCGAACCGCAGGAGCTGCGCGACCTGTTCGCCAAGATGGGTTTTGAAAAGGTTGCGCACCACAAGACCAAACCGCTGATCGAGCTGTGGCAGCAGGGCGATGTGACCTACATCCTGAACGCGGACCCCGACAGCTTTGCTGCGAAATTCGTGGAAGAGCATGGCCCCTGTGCCCCGTCGATGGGCTGGCGTGTCGTGGATGCGCAAAAGGCCTATGACCATGCGGTGTCGAAGGGGGCAGAACCCTATGATGCGGCCGACAAGACCATGGATGTGCCCGCGATCAAGGGTATCGGCGGGTCGCTGATCTATTTCATCGACCAGTATTACGAAACCTCGCCCTACAATCAGGAATTCGAGTGGCTGAAGCAGTCCAAACCGCGCGGTGTCGGTTTCTATTACCTCGATCACCTGACGCACAATGTCTTCAAGGGCAACATGGACAAGTGGTTCAAGTTCTACGGCGATCTGTTCAACTTCCGCGAAATCCGCTTCTTCGACATCCAGGGCAAATATACCGGCTTGCTCAGCCGTGCATTGACCTCGCCCTGCGGCCGTATCCGGATTCCGATCAACGAAGACCGCGGCGAGACCGGTCAGATCGTATCCTACCTGAAGAAGTACAAGGGTGAGGGCATCCAGCACATCGCCGTCGGCAGCGAGAACATCTATGATTCGACCGATGCAATCGCCGAACGAGGGCTGAAGTTCATGCCCGGTCCCAACGATGCCTATTATGATATGTCCTTCGACCGCGTGAAGGGCCATGACGAGCCGGTGGATCGCATGAAGAAGCACGGCATCCTAATCGATGGTGAAGGCGTGGTGGACGGCGGCGAGACCAAGATCCTGCTGCAGATCTTCTCGAAAACCGTGATTGGTCCGATCTTCTTCGAGTTCATCCAGCGCAAGGGCGATGACGGCTTTGGCGAAGGCAATTTCAAGGCTCTGTTCGAATCGATCGAGCGCGAACAGATTGAATCCGGAGAGATTTCTGCCGCCTGAAGAAGACCCAGAATTTGGAACCCGGCCTACCGGGTTCCAATTTTCCGAAACGCGGCGCGCTTTACCCGCGCGGCATCTTCAACGTGACGTTGCGGCCGCCTTTCTGATAACGAAGCTCGCTGTCGCCAATCGCGACGACTTTGCCGCCGTCAATCCGATCTCCCACTTTCAGCTTCTTGTACCGACCGCTTGGTAGCCGGACCAAGGCACGCCGATTGGCCGGCGTACCGTAAACGCCGATCAGGTTCAGACGCCGCAGATTCAAAGCATTGTCAATCGTGGCTTGGCGCGCCACCGAGGCCCGGCTGGGTATCTTGGGTGCGACAGTTGTGGGTTTGAACGATCCCGCTTCATCGTCATCCGCCTTTGCTACCGCTGCGGTCGACCCCAGAGTGGCTGAGCCGGTTGTTGCTTTTCGGGCCGCTAGAGCGGCCACGGTCGACGGACGAACGCGGGGGCGAGGGACGCGCACCACGGCCAATGCGGTGGGCGTGCGGTCCACAGCCTCGCGCTCTTGGATCGACGCCGGCCTGGATTTCGGGCGGATGACCGCCAGCTCGTCCACCGTCCGGCCGCCCAGCTGCCCACGCTCAAAGTTCTCAACCAGCGTTTCCGGGCGCAGGCGCGGACGCAGGCCAGCCAGCCTTGTGTCGTCGTCTGTGGCAGTCGGGTCGGTTTCGAACCTGACCGGCACCTGGGACGGAACCGACGAAGGGCGGCCGAGGAACACGAGGATGCCGTCAGGGTTCAACGTCCCCTCGGGTGTCGGAGTGACAAGGCCACGGTCATCAAGGTCAAAACGACTGCCCGCGGCATTGGGCAGACCGACTGTAGCCACGGGCTCGTCGGTATCAAAGCTCTCTTCGGCAGGAAGCGCCACGGCATCCTGCGACAGCTCCGCGTGATCGACGGACGACAGGTATACGTCCTCGGGCACCTCGGGGTCTGGCACCGGCAGCGGATCGGGCGCGGTGATCGTCAGGCCAGAGGCTTCTTCGAAATCCTCGACACTTTCCGGATCGCGTTCGACCTGCTCGACGGGCGAGGGCGCAACATTCAATGCTTCCAGAATTGCCTGATCCGTTGGCGTCAATTCGGGGGGCGTGGGTGTCTCCGGCTCGACCAGGGGCGTGCTGGCTTCAAACGTCAGGTCTTCGTCGGCCAATGCCTCGGGGTCGGGCGTGTCCTCGGGCTCAGGAGCGACTTCTGCCAGCCCTTCGGTCTCGGTCAGCGGTGGGGCGGTGATAGAAACTGGCGCAGGTGCCGTTTCGACGACCGGCGCAGTCGCCACCGGGCTGCCAGTTTCGTCTGACCCCGACCAGATCAATGCGACAACGGCCAGCACGACGGCGCCCGCCGCAGCGGCGCCAATGTAGCGAACCGGTATGCCGGAATCTGATGCCCCAGAATTCTGTGAGGCGGTTTCAGTCGCTTCTATCGGCGATACGAATACGTCCGGCTGAGCCGGTTCAGCAATCGGATGCGCCTGAGGCGAGGGGGCCGGATCGGGTTCCGATGCCTGCGAAGCCTGAGGCACGGGTTCTGCGTCCGGGGCCGGCGGGACAACAGCTATCTCCTCGGCCGGTGGCACAGTTGGCAGTGTGGCGGATGTCGCGCGCTCGGCAAACTCGAACTCTCCGGTACCTGTCCAAGGCGCATCGGGGGCCAATGTTGCAGCAAACCGAACAGGCACGAACCCGTAGCGACTGGCAAAGGCTCGGGCCTCTTCTACTGTCTCTTTCGCCACGGCAGCGACCAGAAGATCCGACCCATCCGCAAGGAGGTCATACATCAACTCGGCAATCTCACAGCCCGTGGCCTGAGCCAATTCCGCCTCGACCACCTGTGTCACGTCGGAGTCTTCTGGGCTGGCGACCGTGAGGTAGCGCACGTGGTCCGAAGGAATCACGACCGTACAGCTGAGATCATTGGCCAGCGCGAAACCTCGACCGCGAAGCTCGTTCAGCTGTTCGGAAAAATCCGGCGCGTCCAGTGATACGGTGCCGATGCCAAACCATTCGTCATCCGAATAGTGCAGCAGAGTGATCCCGTTATCCGAAAGAGACAGCGCAAAAGCGGGTTTCATTATTCAAGGGTGCCGTAATTGTCTGAACCAAAGCAAACGCCCTTGCGTCCGCGCACCGAGATTAAAGCAGGAACCCGCCGAGGGAAAGGAAAAGGCAAAATCTCCCCTTGTCCGGCGAAGGCTTGCCAACCCATCTTTAATCTCAGAAAACAGGAGAGATCACATTGAAGACATTTGCTTTTTTGGCGGCGGTATTGGCAGCGACAGTTGCCGTGGCCGCCCATGCGGAAGAACGTCGCATCCAGGTTTACGGAACCGGAACAGCCGAGGCCGCGCCGGATATGGCAACCATCACGGTGGGGGTGACAAATCAAGACGCGCAGGCTTCCGCAGCAATGCAGGCGACCTCGGACGCGGTTGCCACCGTCCTGAGCCGCCTGAGTGAGATGGGGATCGAATCGCGCGACCTGCAGACCCGCGATCTGTCCCTGTCCCCGGTCTGGTCCGGACGGGGCAACGCGGATGGCGAAGCACCGAGGATCACGGGCTTCGTTGCGTCGAACCGTGTGTTCGTGCGGGTCAGAAATCTGGATGATCTGGGGCAGATCATGGATGCGGTCATTCAGGATGGTGCGAATGATTTTGGTGGTTTGACCTTTACAGTTCAGGATCCCAAGCCGCTTGAAGCGAAGGCGCGCGCCCAAGCCGTCGCCGATGCGACAGCCAAGGCCGAACAATTGGCTCAGGCCGCCGGTGTCACCTTGGGTTCAGTCGTGTCGATCAACGAGCAGGGAGGGGGCATTCGCCCAATGCCCCAGATGCGCGAGATGGCCATGGCCGATTCGGGCGGGGTACCGGTCGCCGGTGGCGAGGTTTCGGTTTCGGTCACCGTGTCGATGGAGTTCGACATTTCCGAGTGACCTCAGCTTTCGCTGCGGGCCGTCAGCGGTTTCCGCTGTTGGCCCGTGGCATCGAAATTCTCAGGTGACAGCCAGGTTTCGAACGCCTGCCGGATGCGTGGCCAGTCCGTGTCGACGATCGAAAACCACGCCGTGTCGCGGTTGCGCCCCTTGTAATGGGTGGCTTGCCGAAATTCGCCTTCGAAGACAAAACCCAGCCGTTCGGCGGCCCGGCGCGACGGGGCATTCAGCGCATCGCATTTCCATTCGTAGCGGCGATAGCCCAACTCATCGAACACGCGGCGCATCATCAGAAACATCGTTTCGGTCGCGACCGGAGTGCGCTGCATCAGCGGCGAAAAGTGGATGTGTCCCACCTCGATTGCGCCGGCATTGCGGTCGATACGCAGGTAGGACGCCATCCCGACGGGCTGTCCGTCTTGGTCCAGAACCGTGTGGAACAGCGGATCGTCCCCTGTGCAGGCTTGGGCCAGCCAGGCGGCGAACCCAGCTTGCGAGTCGAACGGGCCGTAGGGCAGGTAGGTCCAGTTGCGCCCGTCGGTATCGGCGGCAAACGCCCGGAACAGGCCGGGCGCATCCGCATTCACATCCAAGGGCACCACGCGGCAAAACCGCCCCTTCATGGGCGCGCGCGGTGGGGCCGGGCGCGGGAACTCCCCAGCAACCGGCAGGCCCACCGGCTGGCCCAATGCGTTGATCCTGTGCCCCGGCATTTTGGACTAGGCGCAGGCCTTGGACAGCGCCTGATCGAGATCGGCGATCAGATCGTCGGCATCCTCGATCCCGATCGAGACCCGTACTACGTTCGGCCCGGCGCCGGCGGCCTCTTGCTGTTCGGGGGTCAGTTGCCGGTGCGTGGTCGAGGCCGAATGGATGATCAGCGACCGCGCATCGCCCAGGTTGGCGACGTGGCTGAAGATTTCCAGCGCGTTCACCAGCTTGACGCAGGCGTCATAGCCGCCCTTGACCGCAAAGGTGAACAGGGCCCCTGCGCCTTTGCGGTAATGCTTCTTGACCCGGTCGTGATAGGGCGACGAGGGCAGGCCCGCATAGGTCACATAGTCCACGCGGTCGTCTTTCTCGAGCCAGGCGGCGATCTTTTCGGCGTTTTCGACATGGCGCTGCATTCGCAGGCTCAGCGTCTCGATCCCCATCAGCGTGTAATGCGCCGCCTGCGGGTTCATCGTCATGCCCAGATCGCGCAGGCCCACGGCGATACCGTGGAAGGTGAAGGCCAGCGGGCCGAAGGTTTCGTGGAACTTGAGGCCGTGATAGGCAGGCTCCGGCGCGCTGAGCGAGGGAAACTTGTCATTGGCGGACCAGTCGAACTTGCCCGAATCCACGATGCAGCCGCCGGTCACCGTGCCATTGCCGGTCAGGTACTTGGTGGTCGAATGCACGACCAGCGTGGCGCCATGCTCGATCGGGCGGCACAGATAGGGGGTGGCCGAGGTGTTGTCGACGATTAGCGGAATACCGGCGGCATCGGCCACATCGGCCAGTGCGCGGATATCGGTGACATAGCCGCCCGGATTGGCGATGGATTCGCAGAACACCGCGCGGGTATCGTCGTCGATGGCGGCCTTCACCGCATCCAGATCATCGGTATCGACGAACTTGGCTGTCCAGCCAAAGCGCTTGATGGTCTGGCTGAACTGCGTGACCGTCCCGCCATACAGCCGGGTCGAGGCGACCACGTTGCAGCCCGGCCCCATCAGCGGGAACAGCGCCATGATCTGCGCCGCGTGCCCCGAAGAGCAGCACACCGCGCCAACGCCACCTTCCAGCGTCGCCACCCGTTCCTGCAGAACTGCCACCGTGGGGTTGGTCAGGCGCGAATAGATATAGCCGACCTCTTGCAGGTTGAACAAAGCGGCCGCGTGATCGGCATCGCGGAACACATAGGCCGTGGTCTGATAGATCGGGGTCTGGCGCGCGCCGGTCGCCGGATCAGGGCGGGCGCCCGCGTGAATTTGCAGCGTGTCAAAACCATAGGTGGGGCCGTCGGACATCCGTCACTCTCCTGTTGGGAATATGCGTCGCAGAATCTCTAGGCGATTGCCGGGCCCGGCACAATGTCCGCGTCAGCGCAGCCACAGCCCCTTGTTCTTGATGACCTTGCGGATGGCCTGTTCGCGCTGGGGCAGGTTGTCCCGGTCGAACATGGCGCGGATCTTGGCGCCCTTGCCCTGATAGACCAGCCGTTTCAGCGGATCATAGTTCTTGAGCACCTTCTTGACCTTGTTGGGCGCGGCGACGGTTTCCAGCACCTCGACCACCCGGTCGCTTTCGCGCGCATAGAGCAGCGGGAACAGGCGATAGTGGCAGCTGACCGAGCCATCCAGCAGGCCCACGGGCAGAACATCGCGCCCGCCGCCAAGCGCGTGGACGACCAGCGGAAGCGCCGCCTGATCCAGCCACGGGTCCAGGTTCTGGCCGGTCAGGGCGGGGATCTCTTCATCCCGGATCGTGCGCGCATAGTCCAGAAACCGCGCGCCGAATTGGCGGGGGCATTTGTAGAAGAAATAGCCCGCATTGAAATACAGGTACCGCCGCCAGTATTCCGCCGGTTGGGTCGGGTCGATCGAGCTTTGGAAATCCAGCCCGAACCGGTCATAAAGCGCCCGCCAGATGCCGTCGAAGCCAGGCCCGTACAGGGTTGGCTTGGGCCAGGTGCCCTCGACCTTCTGCGATGCGCCGGGCCGGTCGAAATCGAACGGCACCGCGGCGAGGTCGCCGGTGATCAGCGTGTCGGTGTCGAAGAACACAAAGGGCTCACCCTCGGGCAGGGCAGCCAGCGCTTCGATCTTGTTGCCGTAGGGATAGCTTTCGCCGAACACCTCGGACGAAAAGGGCAGGATCTCGGCATCGAGCTGTTTCAGCGCCTTCAGAACATCCTCGTTGCGGATGCTCGGGTCCTGACTCCAGCGCGGGCCGGGTTGTGGAACGCCCACGAACAGGCGGCCCGAAAATCCGGGCGCGGAATGGCGCAGCGAGGCGGCGAACAGAACGGCTTCGTATTGTAGGCGGTTGTTCTGCCCGATGATCAGGATGTTGAATTTCTGCCGGTCTGCCTGCATCTGCGCCTTCCGTTCGGGGCGCTTGCCCGCCCCTTGCCGTTGGTTTCGACCTACAGCATCGCTGAACCTGCGTCAAAACCGTTGACGCCGCGTGTTTGAAATCGGGCCCGGCGCGCCCATGTTGATGGAGAGGATCAGACAGGAGCGCGACATGCGGATCAATGCGGATTTCACCCAGCGGGTGGCGGTTCACTTCGACCAGACCGAGTGGGCGGCCTCGCCCGCCGAGGGGGTCGAGCGCAAGATGCTGGACCGGATCGGCGACGAGGTGGCGCGCGCCACGACCATCGTGCGCTTTGCCCCCGGCAGCGCCTTTGCCGCCCACACCCATGACGGGGGCGAGGAATACCTGGTTCTGGACGGCGTTTTCCAGGACGAGACCGGAGATTTCCCGGTGGGCAGCTATGTCCGCAACCCGCCGACCTCGTCGCATACGCCCTCGGCCAGCCAAGGCGCGACGATCCTGGTCAAACTGCACCAGTTCGACCCGAACGACCGCACCACCGTGCGCCGCTCGATCAACGGTGCGGACCACGTGCCGCTGTTCAAGGACGACCACGAAACGGTCGAAATGCGCATTTGGCCGCCCGGTCAGGTCGTACCGATTGACGCACCCGGCGGGGCCGAGGTCTTTGTGATCGACGGCGGTTTCGCCGAACAAGGCGAGGAATTCGCGCGATGGGATTGGCTGCGGCTACCGCCCGGAACGCGCACCGAATTGCGGGCAGGACCGGATGGCGCCCGCGTCTGGATGAAGTCAGGCCACCTGTCCGGCATGGTCTGAGGCCGGTTTCGCCTGAAAAACGGGCAAATGCCGCCAAAAAACCGGGTCATTCGGCCCGGTTTTCGCTTTTTTGACCATTTGGCAAATTTTACCAATTGATAAAATTTTTGTTTGTGGCAAGCTGGTCTCAATAACAAACATATCTACAGGGAGTAGAGTGATGGCACAGGGCCAGATGGCACCCGGCATCGTCGCCGGGCGGCTTTCCAGCGATGAGCTGACCTCGAATTTCACCGATCTGCATCCGCCTCTGGCGCCGCACGAGGCCGCCGTGGCCGCCGATCGGTGTTATTTCTGCTATGACGCGCCGTGCGTGACGGCCTGTCCGACCGATATCGATATTCCGCTGTTCATCCGGCAGATTCAAGCAGGACAACCGGAGTCGGCGGCGAAGACGATCCTCGATCAGAACATCCTGGGCGGCATGTGTGCCCGTGTGTGTCCGACCGAAACGCTGTGCGAGGAAGCCTGTGTGCGCGAAACGGCCGAGGGCAAGCCGGTCGAGATCGGGCGCTTGCAGCGGTATGCGACCGACACGCTGATGCAGGCCGGTGTGCACCCGTTCACACGCGCGGCCCCCACCGGCAAGACCGTTGCCGTAATCGGGGCAGGGCCGGCGGGGCTGGCCTGTGCGCATCGGCTGGCGATGCTGGGCCATGACGTGGTGATCCATGAGGCGAAACCCAAACCCGGCGGGCTGAACGAGTACGGGATCGCCGCATACAAGGCGACCAATGACTTTGCCCAGGCCGAGGTGGACTGGCTGCTGAAGATCGGCGGCATCGCGATTGAAACCGGCTCGGTTCTGGGCGACACGATCTCGTTGGACGGATTGTTGGAGGCCTACGACGCAGTCTTCCTGTCAATCGGCCTTGCAGGCGTCAACGCCTTGCGCGCGCAAGGGTCGGACAAGGACGGCGTCAGGAACGCTGTCGACTTCATCGCAGATGTTCGGCAAGCATCCGATTTGGCAAAACTGCCGGTAGGCCGAAACGTGGTGATTATCGGCGGTGGAATGACGGCCGTGGATGCCGCGGTGAAATCCAAGCTGCTGGGGGCCGAACATGTGACCATCGCCTATCGCCGCGGTCGAGACGCAATGGGCGCCAGCCGCTACGAACAGGATCTGGCGGCATCCCACGGTGTCCGAATTCTGTGCAACGTTCAGCCGGTGGCAATTCACGGAAACGGAGCGGCGGCCGAGATCGAATTGGAGTATACTGCCACCGTAGATGGCACGTTGACCGGCACGGGCGAAACCATTCGCCTGCCTGCGGATCAGGTTCTGAAGGCGATCGGCCAGACCTTGGATGGTGCTCCGGAAGGTTTGGAACTCGACGGCAACAAGATCGCCGTTGACGCAACCGGGCGCACCTCGGTTCCCGGGGTCTGGGCCGGCGGAGACTGTGCCGCGGGCGGCGAGGATCTGACCGTGACCGCTGTGGCCGAGGGCCGCGATGCCGCGATGGACATTCACGCCAGCCTGAGTGCCTGAGCAGGGCGTCGGCGCGTGAATATGTGTGACAAGGCGAAGATGCATCTTCGCATCAGGGAGGCCGGATAAATGGCTGATTTGAAAACGAACTTTCTGGGTATCGAAAGCCCCAACCCCTATTGGCTGGCCTCGGCGCCGCCGACCGACAAGGAATACAACGTCCGGCGTGCCTTCGAGGCCGGATGGGGTGGCGTCGTGTGGAAAACGCTGGGGTCCGAAGGGCCGCCGGTGGTCAACGTGAATGGCCCCCGGTACGGGGCGATCTACGGGGCCGACCGGCGTCTGCTGGGCCTCAACAACATCGAACTGATCACCGACCGGCCGCTCGAGGTGAACCTCGAGGAGATGGCCCGCGTCAAGGCGGATTACCCGGATCGCGCGCTGATCGCCTCGATCATGGTGCCGTGCGAGGAGGAGGCGTGGAAAGCCATCCTGCCGCGTGTTGCCGAAACCGGCGCCGACGGGATCGAGCTGAACTTCGGCTGCCCGCACGGGATGAGCGAGCGCGGTATGGGCTCGGCCGTGGGGCAGGTGCCCGAATATATCGAAATGGTCACCCGCTGGTGCAAGAAATACTATGACCGTCCGGTGATCGTGAAGCTGACGCCCAACATCACCGACATTCGCAAGCCGGCGGCTGCGGCCAAGAACGGCGGGGCAGACGCGGTGTCGCTGATCAACACGATCAACTCGATCACCAGCGTCAATCTGGACACGTTCAGCCCAGAGCCCTCGATCGACGGCAAGGGCAGCCACGGCGGCTATTGCGGCCCGGCGGTCAAGCCCATCGCCCTGTCGATGGTCTCCGAGATCGCCCGCGCCGAGGCGACCCAAGGCCTGCCGATCTCGGGCATCGGCGGGGTGACCACATGGCGCGACGCGGCCGAGTTCATGGCGCTGGGCTGCGGTACGGTGCAGGTATGCACCGCGGCGATGACCTATGGGTTCAAGATCATCGACGAACTGACGGCGGGCCTGTCGCAGTGGATGGACGAAAAGGGCTACTCCAACGTCTCGGACATCGTCGGGCGCGCCGTCCCGAACGTGACCGACTGGCAGTATCTGAACCTGAACTACGTCGCCAAGGCCAAGATCGATCAGGATCAGTGCATCAAGTGCGGCCGCTGCTATGCGGCCTGCGAGGACACCAGCCACCAAGCCATCTCCATGTCGTCCGACCGCGTGTTCGAGGTGATCGACGAAGAATGCGTGGCCTGCAACCTGTGCGTGGATGTCTGTCCGGTCGAGGGCTGTATTTCGATGGTGCCGATGGCGGCGGGTGAGGTCGATCCGCGCACCGGCAAGGTGGTGCAGCCGGACTATGCCAACTGGACGACCCACCCGAACAACCCGATGGCCAAGGCCGCCGAGTGACCGGCGTCAGATCACGCAAAAGGGGCCGCGCTGCGGCCCTTTTTTCATGGGGTCAGCAGTTTTCGATAAAGGGTGTCGATGAAGGGCGCGGCGCCTTCGAACGGGTCTTCGTCGCCCAGGATCGCGCGCACCTGAACATCGAAATCGGCATAATGCTGGGTCAGCGCCCAGATCGAAAAGATCAGGTGATGCGGGTGCAGGCGTGCGATTTTGCCCTGGTCCATCCAGTGCGTCAGAACGGCCGCCTTCTGATCGACCAGCGCTTTCAGATCGTTCGACAGGGCGTCATGGATACGGGGCGCACCCTGCACCAGCTCGTTCGCGAACAGGCGGCTTTCGCGCGGCAACTCGCGGCTCATCTGTAGCTTGCGCTTGATGTACGAGAGGATCTCCTCCATCGGCTCGCCGTTTTCGTCAAGGTCGTGCAGCGGCGCCAGCCAAGTGTCCAGCAAGCCGGACAGAAGCGCGGTGTGGATCGCCTCTTTTGACGGAAAATAATACAAAAGGTTCGGCTTGCTCAGCCCGGCCTCGGCCGCGATCTGATCGACGGTCGCCCCGCGAAACCCATGGGCCGAAAACACGTTCAGTGCGGCCTCGAGAATCGCGGCGCGGTTCTTTTTCTGAATTCGGGTCGGGGCGCGGTCTTTGGGCATGTATGCAGGGCGTCTCTTTTTCGAACAAGCAGGTGTTGAATATGCCGATTTTTGCATCGGTGCGATGCAATTTCTTGACTGATGTCGAACCCGTGATAGCGTGAGTTTGACCAGATGGTCAAATCAAGACACCAAAAGCGAGCCAAATCGCAAGCAACAGGGAAGACGAACATGGCAGCTCCGGCGCAGAATCTCAGGATCAATGGCGACAGGTTGTGGGGTAGCCTGATGGAGATGGCCAAGATCGGGCCGGGCGTGGCTGGCGGCAACAACCGCCAGACCCTGACCGACGAAGATGCCGAGGGCCGCGCGCTGTTCCAGAAATGGTGCGAAGAGGCCGGCTGCACCATGGGCCTTGACCAGATGGGCAACATGTTCGCCATGCGCCCCGGCACCGACCCCGAGGCGCTGCCGGTCTATGTCGGCTCGCACCTGGATACGCAGCCGACCGGCGGCAAGTATGACGGGGTGCTGGGGGTTCTGGGTGCGCTCGAGATCATTCGCACCCTGAACGATCTGGGCATCAAGACCAAACACCCGATCGTGGCCACCAACTGGACCAACGAAGAGGGCACCCGCTTCGCCCCCGCCATGCTGGCCTCGGGCGTGTTCGCGGGGATGCACACGCAGGACTGGGCCTATGACCGCGAGGACGCCGAGGGCAAGAAGTTCGGCGACGAATTGCAGCGCATCGGCTGGCGCGGTGACGAAGAGGTCGGGGCCCGCAAGATGCATGCCTTTTTTGAGTTGCATATCGAACAGGGCCCGATCCTCGAGGCCGAAGGCAAGGATATCGGCGTCGTCACCCATGGGCAGGGCCTCAGCTGGACCCAGGTGACCGTGACCGGCAAGGACGCGCATACCGGCTCGACCCCGATGCCGATGCGCAAGAATGCCGGGCTGGCGATGGCGCGCATTCTTGAAAAGGTGGACGAGATCGCCTGGTCGCACGCGCCCCATGCCGTGGGGGCTGCCGGGCATATCGACGTCTATCCGAACTCGCGCAACGTGATCCCGGGCAAGGTGGTGTTCACGGTCGATTTCCGCTCGCCCGAGTTGGACGTCATCAAGGACATGGAGAACCGCCTGCGCGTCGCCGCCGAGGACATCGTGGATGAGATGGGCCTGCAGGTCGAGTTCGAGAAGGTCGGCGGGTTCGACCCGGTGAAATTCGACGAAACCTGCGTCGCCGCCGTGCGCAACGCGGCCGAGCGGCTGGGCTATTCGCACACCAACATCATCTCGGGCGCGGGGCACGATGCCTGCTGGATCAACCGCGTGGCGCCGACCGCCATGGTGATGTGCCCCTGCGTGGATGGCCTGAGCCACAACGAGGCCGAGGAAATCAGCAAGGAATGGGCAACCGCCGGGGCGGATGTGCTGTTCCACGCGGTCGTCGAAACAGCCGAGATCGTGGAGTAGCCTTGGCCGCGCGCCCCCGAATCCGCCGAAAACCAACAGAGGCGCAACAGACGCGCCCGCAGGGAGTTGAACATGAGCACAGTCATCAAGAACGGAACCGTCGTCACTGCGGATCTGACCTACAAGGCCGACGTCAAGATCGAAGGCGGCGTGATCACCGAGATCGGGCCGGATCTGAAGGGGGACGAGCAACTGGACGCGACCGGCTGTTATGTCATGCCCGGCGGGATCGACCCGCACACGCATCTGGAAATGCCGTTCATGGGCACCTATTCCAGCGATGACTTCGAAAGCGGCACCCGCGCGGCGTTGGCTGGCGGCACGACCATGGTGGTGGATTTCGCCCTGCCGAACCCGGGCGAAAGCCTTTTGGATGCGCTCAAACGCTGGGACAACAAATCGACCCGCGCCAATTGCGACTATTCTTTCCACATGGCCGTGACGTGGTGGGGCGAACAGGTGTTCGACGATCTGAAAACCGTGATCGAGCAGCGCGGCATCAACACGTTCAAGCATTTCATGGCCTACAAAGGCGCACTGATGGTCAATGACGACGAGCTGTTTGCCTCGTTCAAGCGGCTGGCCGAGCTGGGCGGGATCGCGATG
The DNA here is from genome assembly GCF_059613385.1 of Ruegeria sp. BHSA162. Lineage (NCBI taxonomy): Bacteria > Pseudomonadati > Pseudomonadota > Alphaproteobacteria > Rhodobacterales > Roseobacteraceae > Ruegeria > Ruegeria sp. BHSA162. The sequence continues at coordinate 44,917 of NZ_JBXWSK010000002.1, read as the reverse complement.
GTCCATGCCGAGAATGGCGACGTGGTGGCCGAGTTGCAGGCCAAGCTATTGGCCGAAGGAAATACCGGCCCCGAGGCCCATGCCTATTCGCGCCCGCCGCAGGTCGAGGGCGAGGCCACCAACCGCGCCATCATGATCGCCGACATGGCCGGTGTGCCGCTCTATGTGGTGCACACCTCGTGCGAAGAGGCGCATGAGGCCATCCGCCGGGCTCGGATGCAGGGCAAGCGCGTCTGGGGCGAGCCACTGATCCAGCACCTGACGCTGGACGACAGCGAATATGCGCATCCCGATTGGGACCACGCCGCGCGCCGGGTGATGAGCCCGCCGTTCCGCAACAAGCAGCACCAGGACAGCTTGTGGGCGGGGCTGCAGTCAGGCTCGCTGAGCGTGGTGGCCACCGATCACTGCGCCTTCACGACCGAGCAGAAACGGTTCGGCGTGGGCGATTTCACCAAGATCCCCAACGGGACGGGCGGCCTTGAGGATCGGATGCCGATGCTGTGGACCCACGGCGTGGCGACCGGGCGGCTGACGCCGAACGAATTCGTGGCCGTCACTTCAACAAACATCGCCAAGATATTGAATTGCTATCCGAAAAAGGGCGCCGTTCTGGTGGGCGCAGATGCCGATCTGGTGGTGTGGGACCCGGACAAGACCAAGACCATAAGTGCGGCGACGCAGCAGTCGGCGATCGACTACAACGTGTTCGAGGGGCACGAGGTCAAGGGCCTGCCGCGCTTTACCCTGACCCGTGGACAGGTCGCGGTGCATGATGGCGAGATTCGCACGCAGGAAGGCCATGGCAAATTCGTCGCGCGCGAGGCCAACACCACCGTGAACAAGGCGCTGAGCACCTGGAAAGAGCTGACCGCCCCGCGCCCGGTAGAGCGGTCGGGCATCCCGGCGACGGGGGTATGATGCACGAAGGTTACCGAACGGGCAAAAAAGCCAAAACTTCAAGGCAGTAGGATGACATCGGAAAGCAATACCCAGCCCGTGATCGAGGCAAAGAACCTCGACCTGACCTTCCAGACCAATGACGGACCCGTGCACGCCCTCAAGGACGTGAACCTGGCGGTCGACAAGGGCGAATTCGTCAGTTTCATCGGCCCTTCGGGCTGCGGAAAAACGACCTTCCTGCGCTGTGTCGCTGCGCTGGAAACGCCTACGGGCGGCACGCTGACCGTCAACGGCATGACCCCGGACGAGGCCCGCCGGAACCGGGCCTATGGCTATGTGTTCCAGGCGGCGGGCCTGTACCCGTGGCGGACCATCGCCAAGAACATCAAACTGCCGCTCGAGATCATGGGATATTCGGCTCAGGAACAGGAAGAACGTGTAAAGAACGTTCTGGAACTTGTTGATCTAGCAGGGTTTGGTGCAAAATTCCCCTGGCAGCTATCGGGTGGGATGCAACAACGGGCCAGCATCGCGCGGGCGCTGGCTTTCGACGCCGATATCCTGTTGATGGACGAGCCTTTCGGCGCGCTGGACGAGATCGTGCGCGATCACCTGAACGAACAGCTTCTGGCGCTGTGGGCGCGAACCGGCAAGACGATCGGTTTCGTCACCCACTCGATCCCCGAGGCGGTGTATCTGAGCACCAAGATCGTGGTGATGAGCCCGCGCCCCGGGCGGATTACCGATGTGATCGACAGCCCTCTGCCCAAGGAACGGCCGCTGGACATTCGCGACACGCCCGAATTCATCGAGGTCGCGCATCGCGTGCGCGAAGGGCTGCGCGCCGGGCATGGGGACGATGTGTGATGGGCAGGGATGACATCAGACGCGCGACCGAGGCGGATGTGCCAGCCTGCGCGGCGGTGGTCTCGGCCTGGGTCCGCCAGACCGAGTGGATGACGGATGAACTGCCCCAGCAGGAATTGGAGGCGCTGATCGCGCAAGCTTTCCCGGACCGCGAGATGTGGGTCGTCGGCGAACCCGTCGATTGCTACATGTCGGTCGATCCCGCGGTGCGGAAGGTCGGCGCGCTGTATTGCCTTCGGACCGGGCAGGGCATCGGCAAGCGCTTGCTGGACCGGGCAAAACAGGGGCGCAGCTTTCTGTGGCTGACGGCCCATCAACCGAATGCCGCCGCGCAACGCTTCTATCGCCGAGAGGGTTTTGTCGAAACCGGGACCGAGGCCGCAACGCCGCCCGAGACCGTTCCCGTGGTGCGGATGGAGTGGCACGCATGAAGCAGCTTGTAGCCGTTCTGACCGTTTTGCTGGCCATCGTCGTTATCTGGTACGCGGCCTGCATTCCGATGAACATCAAGGGCGTTCTGACCGAACAGGAACGCGCCGGGGCCGAGGTGGTTCCGCCTTCGGCCAAAGACCGCCGCGACATGGGGGAAATCGGCCTGGCGCTGCGCAACAGCTTTGCCGTTCCGGCGACCTGGGCGCAGGATCGGCCGCGTCTGCCTGCGCCGCATCAGGTGGGCATCGAGCTGTGGGAGACCACGGTTCAAAAGAAGATCACCTCGAAACGGTCGCTGGTCTATCACGGCTGGGTAACGCTCAGCGCGACGATTCTGGGCTTTGCCATCGGCACGGGGCTGGGCATCCTGCTGGCGGTGGGGATCGTGCACAGCCGGGTGATGGACCTGTCGGTCATGCCTTGGGCCATCGTCAGCCAAACCATCCCCATCATCGCGCTGGCGCCGATGATCATCGTGGTGCTGTATTCGATCGGCATTCAGGGGATCATCCCCAAGGCGGTGATCTCGGCCTATCTGAGCTTTTTCCCGGTGGTCGTGGGCATGGTCAAAGGTCTGCGCAGCCCTGATGCGATGCAGCTCGACCTGCTGCGCACCTACAATGCAAGCAATGGGCAGGCATTCTGGAAACTGCGCCTGCCAGCCTCGATGCCCTATCTGTTCGCCTCTCTCAAGATCGGGATCGCCGCGTCGCTGGTGGGGGCCATCGTCGGCGAACTGCCGACCGGCGCCGTGGCGGGGCTGGGCGCGCGTCTGCTGGCCGGCAGCTACTACGGCCAGACGGTGCAGATCTGGTCGGCGTTGTTTGCCGCGGCCATTCTTGCGGCCTGTCTGGTGGGCCTGCTGGGCCTGATCGAGCGGGCGGTGTTGAAACGCATGGGGATGGCGCAATGATGATGGTCGGTCTTGCAATCCTTTTGTGGCTGGCCGGTTGGTGGCTGAACACCCGCCTTGCCAGCGGACCTTATGCCGACACGCGGGCGGTGCGCATTCTGGCGCCGCTGATCTTCGGCCTGACCGTCATCGGGGTTTGGGAATTGCTGGTGCGCGGGCTTGAGGTGCCTCTGGTCATCCTGCCCGCGCCTTCGGTGATCTGGGAGCGGTTCTGGGACAGCTTGCCGATCCTTTGGGCCGATTTCGTGCAGACCATCATCAAGGGCGCGCTCAGCGGCTATGTCATCGGATGCGGCGCCGCCTTCCTGATGGCAATCGCCGTGGACCGGTGGGACTTCCTGCGGCTGGGCCTGTTGCCGGTGGGCAATTTCGTAGCCGCGCTGCCGATCGTGGGCACCGCGCCGATCCTGGTGATGTGGTTCGGGTTCGACTGGCATTCGAAGGCGGCCGTTGTGGTGGTGATGGTCTTCTTCCCGATGTTGGTCAACACGGTGGCCGGCCTGCGCGAGGCCACCGCTATGCAGCGCGACCTGATGGAGACCTATGCCGCAACCTATTGGCAAAGCTTTCTGAAGCTGCGGTTGCCCGCGGCCATGCCGTTTATTTTCAACGGGTTGAAAATTTCCACCACGCTGGCCCTGATCGGCGCTATCGTGGCAGAGTTCTTCGGCTCGCCCACTTTGGGCATGGGGTTCCGGATCTCGACCAGTGTCGGGCAATTGTCGCTGGACATGGTCTGGGCGGAAATCGTGGTCGCGGCACTGGCCGGAACCGCGTTCTATGGTCTGGTCGCCATGATCGAGAAATTGGTGACCTTCTGGCACCCGTCACAACGCAGTTAAGCGGAACAACAATTCAACAGACCCCGATAACGGGGCAGCACTAGCAACTAGGAGAAGATGAAGATGAACAAGCTACTGACCGGGGCCATAGCCGCCCTAGGATTCGCCGCAAGTTCGGCCTTTGCCGCAGACGAGGTGACGCTGCAGTTGAAATGGGTCACCCAGGCCCAGTTCGCGGGCTACTACGTCGCAAAGGACAAGGGGTTTTACGAAGAAGAGGGGCTGGATGTCACCATCCTGCCCGGCGGCCCCGACATCGCGCCCACGCAGGTGATCGCGGGCGGTGGCGCTGACGTCACCGTGGAATGGATGCCCGCCGCGTTGGCCGCGCGCGAAAAGGGCCTGCCGCTGGTCAACATTGCACAGCCCTTCAAAAGCTCGGGCATGATGCTGACCTGCTGGAAGGATGCGGGCATTTCCTCGCCCGAGGACCTCAAGAACCGCACGCTGGGCGTCTGGTTCTTCGGCAATGAATTCCCATTCATGAGCTGGATGAGCCAGCTTGGCATCGACACCGGCGGCAAGAGCGAGAACGGCGTCGAGGTCTTGAAGCAGGGCTTCAACGTCGACCCGCTGCTGCAGCGCCAGGCCGACTGCATCAGCACCATGACCTACAATGAATACTGGCAGGTGATCGACGCCGGCGTCAGCCCCGACGAGCTGGTGACCTTCAAGTACGAAGACCAGGGCGTGGCCACGCTGGAAGATGGCCTGTACGTGCTTGAAGAAAACCTCAGCGACCCGGCCTTCGTTGACAAGATGGAACGCTTTGTGCGCGCTTCGATGAAAGGCTGGAAATACGCCGAGGAGAACCCGGACGAAGCCGCCGAAATCGTGTTGGAGAACGATGCGACCGGCGCTCAGACCGAGGAACACCAGAAGCGCATGATGGGCGAAATCGCCAAGCTGACCGCAGGTTCGAATGGCGCGTTGGATCCGGCTGATTTCGAGCGCACGGTGAACACGCTGCTGGCCGGCGGCTCGGACCCGGTGATCACTAAAAAGCCCGAAGGCGCGTGGACCAGCCAGATCACGGATGCAGCCCTGAACTGATTGGCTGTACCATGACAACAATTCAGCGCGGCCTCCTGTGGGCCGCGTTTGTTTTTGCGGATGTCGGAATTTAACTGTCTTCAGAGGCAGTTTCCTCTATTATTCCTGTAAGATTTTGCGATCCCTACGAAAATTGGTGGGTTTGGGAATAAAATGCAGGATTTTGCATCACAATTCAGCCAAGCAGGCCACTTGATCCTGACCGGGGATCCGGACCTTTGGGCGATCGTGATGCTGTCGCTGCAAGTTTCGGTGCTGGCTGTGTTGATTTCAGCCGTGATCGGGATGCCGGTTGGCGCGGCCTTGGCGGTGGCCCGCTTTCCCGGACGGCGCGCGTTGATCATTCTGATGAACGCACTGATGGGCTTTCCTCCGGTTGTCGTCGGCCTGCTGGTCTACCTGATGCTGTCCCGTTCGGGCCCGCTGGGCGTGCTGGAGCTTTTGTATACGCCAACCGCCATGATCATAGCCCAAACAGTGCTGGTGACCCCGATCGTCGCGGCGTTGACGCGGCAGGTGATCGAGATGCTGGCCGAGGAATATTCGGAACAGTTGCGCTCGTTGGGAGTGTCGCGGCTGGCGTCTGTTCCCGTGCTGTTGTGGGATGCGCGTCTGGCGTTGGTGACTGCCTTGCTGGCCGGGTTCGGACGAGCCATCGCCGAAGTCGGCGCGGTGATCATCGTCGGCGGCAACATCAACCACGTGACGCGGGTCATGACGACGACGATTGCGTTGGAGACCTCGAAAGGCAACTTGGCCTTGGCGCTGGCCTTGGGGACGATCCTGATCGGAATTGCCGTGGCCGTGAATGCGGCAGTCAGCGCCCTGACGCTTCGGGCCGAGCAGGAGGGGTTGCGCCATGCGTGATCTGATGTCGGAAATGCCCAATTGTCTGCAGGCCGATGGTCTGCGAGTGGAACGAAATGGCAAGCTGTTGCTGGATGTCCCGCAGCTTATGATGGATGGTCCGGGCCCGACTTTGATCCTTGGGCCGAACGGTGCTGGCAAAAGCCTGCTGCTGCGTTGCCTGCATGGTTTGATCAAGGCCGATGCGGGGCAGGTTCTGCAGGATGGCGGAGTTCTGAATGCAGCCCACAAGGCCCGGCAGGCCATGGTGTTTCAGCAACCGGTTCTGCTGCGCCGCTCGGTGTCTGCCAATCTGGACTTTGTTTTGAAACGGTTGGGGCTCGGCAGGACTGCTCGGAAGAACCGGATCCAGGAACTTCTGGCCGAAGGAGGGCTTGAGACAAAGGCCCGGCAGTCGGCGCGCTCGCTGTCGGGTGGCGAGGCACAGCGTCTGGCCATCCTTCGCGCGCTTGCGCTTGGCCCCGAGACCCTGTTCCTGGACGAACCCACCAGCGCCCTCGATCCCGCGGCGACCCAAATGATCGAGGCGATGATCCTGCGCGCCTCGGCCCGGGGGGTGCGGATCGTGATGGTCACCCACGACGTCGGGCAAGCCCGTCGGCTGGCGGCGGATATCGTGATGATGCAGGGCGGGCGCGTGGTCGAGCATGGCACCGCCAAACAGGTGCTGGAAGCGCCACAATGTCAGGCATCGCGCCAGTATCTGGCGGGCTGGCTGGTAACATAAAAACAACCGGAGGCAATCCATGTTTCGCGCAGCAATCAAAAGCGCAATGATCCTGTTCGGGCTGTTGGCCGGTCCGGCAGCGGCCGAAGAACCATTCATTGTCGTGCAGTCCACGACATCGACGCAGAATTCCGGCCTTCTGGACTTTATCCTCCCGGGGTTCGAGGCGGAAAGCGGGATCGATGTCCGTGTTGTGGCCGTGGGGACAGGGCAGGCGATCCGAAACGCGATCAACGGCGACGGTGACGTTCTGCTGGTGCATGCCAAGCCAGCGGAAGAGCAATTCGTGGCCGACGGCTGGGGTGTCGAGCGGCGGGACGTGATGTACAACGATTTTGTCTTGGTGGGGCCGAAATCGGACCCGGCCAAGATCAAAGGCGGCGACGACGCAGTGGCCGCGTTGGCAGCGATCGCGCAGGCCAAAGCTCCGTTCGCGTCGCGCGCGGATGACAGCGGGACCCACAAGGCGGAGAAGGCTCTTTGGAGCCTGTCCGGAACGGACCCGACCTTGTCTTCGGGCGTGTGGTACCGCGAGACCGGGTCGGGCATGGGTGCGACGCTCAACCTGGCTGCGGGCATGGATGCCTATGCTCTGACCGATAGGGCCACATGGCTGTCGTTCGGCAACAAGGGAAACCTTGAGGTTCTGGTCGAAGGCGATCCTCGGTTGTTCAATCAATACGGAGTGATCCTCGTGAACCCCGAAAAGCATCCGCGGGTCCGGGCGGCCGCGGGAAGAAGGTTCATCGACTGGCTCACTGGCCCCGACGGTCAGGAAGCGATCGCGGCGTACAAATTGAACGGTGAGCAGCTCTTTTTTCCGAACGCGCAGCAATAGGGCCGGTCAGTCACTTGCGCCGTTGTGATGGATCTGTCCCAAGCCGGACAGATCGTATCCGCCCAATTCATCTGCGCGACGCCTGAATTTGTCCGTTCCCAAAAAAGTCAGCAGTTTCTGCATCGGCGGATCGAAACAGGACCGCCGCCAGATGGCGAGGTCGAGACGTTCGGAATGGGTCGGAATGAAGCCCAACCCGTAGAGGCGCGCCAAGGCTCCGATGCCGAATCCTGCCTCGGCCTTCCGGTCATGCAGAGCGATTGCCAGTTCCTCTTCGGTGCGGGCGCAAGTCGGCAGGGCGTCAAGATCGGCGCGGCTCAGACCGCAGCTTCGCAACTGGGCATCGAACAAGTGCTGACTGGCGGCACTGTCCTGGCGCAGCACGAAACGGCGGCCTTTCAGATCACCAAAATCGGAAATTCCCTGAACCCCGGGGGCCAGCAACAGGCCGCGCTGGCGGCTTGCGACCTCGTACAGTACCACGGGCGCCTCTCCCAGCGCATCGCGGACGGAATTGACGTTGAACCCGCCCGGTTCATGGATGTGCAGTACCGCGGCTTGTGCGTCACGTCGCGCAAGGCGGTTCAGCCCGTCGAATGAGCCGTCGTAATAGGTGGCCAACCCCGAGCCGCTTTCGCGGAGTGCCCAATCCAAAAGGGGGTCATGGCTGCCAGCCACGATGTCGGGCAGGGGCGGTTTGACCGTGTCCGGCCCGGTACGCGACGCATTGAGCCAGGCCAGTACCTCGGCCCGGGGAAAGAGAAGTTTGCCCATCGCTTTCACGCAGGGCACTTCGCCCGAAGACGCCAGATCATAGGCCTTGCGTTCGCCAATGCGCAGCAGGTCCGCCAACTCTCGTGTGGTCAGGAATTCGGACATTCAGTCTAGTCGCACCGAGGAGCCGGTCTGTGCCTCGGCCGCTGAGTGTCCGAGTTGCTTCAAAACCATCGGTGCGGCGGCAGTAATGACGACCATTGCGGCGGCAGCTGCAAGAAAGGCTTTCATCTTATCCTCCGGCTTAGTCTGCGGGCGCTGTCGCGCTGCGCAGAAATTCAATCAGGTCGGTGCGGTCCTGCGCCTGCGCGATCCGCTGCATCGGCATCTTCGATCCCGGAATGTAGTGGTCCGGTCCCTGATCGAAAAGAGCGTTTATCGTCTGTTCGTTCCAAATGATATCAGACCCTTGCAGCGTTTCCGAGTAGATGTAGCCAGGCAGTGTCCCTGCCTGACGCCCGAATACGCCATGCAGGGTCGGTCCGGCCCGGCGCTGATCGTCCGGCGTCAGGCTGTGGCAGATCGAGCATTTCCGGGCGAACTGCCGTTCTCCGTTTTGCATTTCGTCGGGGTCCTTCAGGAAACTCGGCTCTTGGCCGGCCATCCGTTCCTGCGACCCCAGCGCGGCCACCGGCCAGCTGTACATGGCCTGATCCAGCCCTCCTGCGTGCAGGTTCTCTCCATCGGGGGAAAAGGCCAGTGCCCAGACCGGGCCGCGCAGCGTTGCCCGGAAATCCTGCGCGATCCGCCAGTCCTGCGTGTCGATGACCATGATGTAGCCTTCGCCATCGCCAACCGCCAGCAGCGACCGATCCGGGCTGAGGGCGAGCGCGAGGATCGGGCGACGGTCCAGCGTGAAATCGCGCTCGGCCCCGGTGGTCAGGTCCAGAATGCGGGTCACGCCATCGACCGCGCCATAGGCGATCCAACCGTCTTGCGTGTTCAGGACCAGTTCGTTGATGCCGAAACCATGCTCGACCAGTCGCGCGGTTTCGGCCCCGGTCGTCACGTCCCAGACCCGCAGGCTGCCGTCGACCCCGGCGGAGTACAGCGACCGGCCGTCCGGCGCGAAGGCCACCGCGTTGACGCCGCTGCCCGTCGGGCCCAGCAGCTTGGCCGCACCGCCCTCGGTTGGCCACAGGCCGATGGTCCCGTCCCAACTGGCAGTCGCCACAAGGGTCTTTGAGGCTGCAAGCCCGACGACCTTGCCCTTGTGCTGACCTACGACCTGTCCACCGGGCCAACGGCGCAGGGTGAAGTCGTCGCCGGCCGAATAGATCGCGGTGCCGTTGAACACCACCGCGTTCACAGCAGCTTCGTGACCTTCCAGCCAGTCCGGCTGCTGCCCGGACCACAGGCCCACGGAATTGTCGAAACTGGCGGTGGCAATGCGCCCGTCCGGGGCTGCGGCGATGTCCATGATCGGCCCACCATGGCCCTTGAGCGTGTAGAAATCCGCCGCCAGCGGCAGCGGCAGCAGGGCCAGCGCCAAAGCCAGCCCGCGCATCTATTCGGCAGGCGAGGCCGCGCCGTCGCTGGCCTCCTGTGCCTTTACCTCTTCCAGCCACAGCGAATGGTGCTCGCGTGCCCATTGCTCTTCGACCTCGCCGGTGCCCATGGCGTCAAACGCGCCCTCCATGCCGACCGAGCCGAGGTAGATATGGGCCAGAATGATGGCGATGAAGGCATAGGCGACCATGACGTGCCAGATCTGGGCATATTGCATCTCTTCCTGCGGAGACATCTGCGTGGGCAGGTCCAAGCCCATCAGTTGGGGCAACCCGGTCGCGTTGGCGATCGAAAACGTCTTGGCGAACATCGGAAGCTCGAATGGGAACAGCAGCGACAGACCCGACAGGCTGATCGAGACGCCAAGCAGAATGCACAGCCAGAAAATGATCTTTTGACCGGCGTTGAATTTCTTGGCCGGGGGGTGGCTGCCTTTGGTGAACAATCCGCCGCCCGCCGCCAACCATTTCAGGTCGGTCCGGTTGGGGATGTTGTGGGCGATCCAGTTCACGGTGATGATGACCAATCCCAGCATGAAGGCCCAGGCCAGATTGTTGTGCAACCACTTGCAGCCTTGCGCGATGGTGGCGAACCCTTCCTTGCCGAACAGTGGGATCAGGAAATCCCGGCCATAGAGCGTCAGCAGACCGGTCAATCCAAGTATCAGGAACGAGCCGGCAAACAGCCAGTGCCCGAACCTTTCAAATCCTGAAAACCGGGTGACCGTGCGGCCTGTTTTCTCGCCGTCGATGCGGATGCGGCCGCGGATCAGGAAAAACAGAAGCAGAACGACCAGCATCCCGCCCAGAATGTAGGTTCCGTATTCACGCAGCGGACCGGTGCGGAAAGTCCACCACCACATGCCGCCATCCTGGATCAACACGCCGGCAGCCGGCCCTTTGGTCGACACGGTGACATCCGCCGAGCCATAACGGATGGCGCGATAAACATCACTGTCCGAGGCGACGCCGCGCGTGCCCAACTGACCCAGCAGCCCTTCGGCATTGCCTTGCCCGGTATTCTCGGAGCGATAGCTGTTGTCGACCTTCTCGCCGCGTTGCCGGGCCAGAATATCCTCGAGCGTCGTGGCGCCACCGGTCTGCGCGCGCGGGGCGGCGGTTGGTTCGTCTGTGCCGGTCGTGTCCTGTGCAAGCGCGCCGTGCGCGATCCCAAGTGTCAACGTCAAAGCCAGAAAAATGCGCAGCATCGGAACCTCGGTATCAATCCAAAATCGGGTGACCCACCTGCGCGGGTCACCCGTGTTGTCAGGCTGAGGTCTCAGCCGTCCTTCTGGTCGTAGGCCGTGCCCCAACCCCAGGCGCCCGAGCCGAACCCGCGCGCCACGACGCGTTCGCGGTAGATGGCCGAGACCACGTCGCCGTCACCGGCAAGCAGGGCCTTGGTCGAACACATCTCGGCGCAGATGGGCAGTTTGCCCTCGGCGATCCGGTTGCGGCCGTATTTGGCGAACTCTGCGGTCGAGTGCGTTTCCTCGGGGCCGCCGGCGCAGAAGGTACATTTGTCCATCTTGCCGCGCGATCCGAAGTTGCCGGCCTGCGGGTATTGCGGCGCGCCGAACGGGCACGCATAGAAGCAATAGCCGCAGCCGATGCACAGGTCCTTGGAGTGCAGGACGACGCCTTCTTCGTTCTGATAGAAGCAGTCGACCGGGCACACCGCCATGCAAGGCGCATCCGAACAATGCATGCAGGCAACCGAGATCGAACGTTCACCCGGTTTGCCGTCATTGATCGTCACCACCCGGCGGCGGTTGATGCCCCACGGAACCTCGTGTTCGTTCTTGCACGCAGTCACGCAGGCGTTGCACTCGATGCAGCGTTCAGCGTCGCAGAGAAACTTTGCTCTAGCCATTGTCGTCCTCCTTACGCTGCCCAGATCTTGCAGAGAGTCGCTTTGGTCTCCTGCATCTGGGTCACTGAATCATAGCCATAGGTCTGGGCGGTGTTGGTGCTTTCACCCAGCACGTACGGGTCGGCGCCTTTCGGGTATTTCTCCCTCAGGTCCGCGCCCTGGAAATGGCCGCCAAAGTGGAAGGGCATGAAGGCCACGCCGGCACCGACCCTTTCGGTCAGCATCGCCATCACCTTGACCTTGCCACCCTCGGGACCTTCGACCCAGACCTGCGATCCGTCGCGAATGCCAAGGTTGTTGGCGTCACGCGGATTGATCTCGACGAACATGTCCTGCTGCAGCTCGGCCAGCCACGGGTTCGACCGTGTCTCGTCGCCGCCACCTTCATATTCGACCAGACGACCTGACGTTAGGATTATCGGGTAATCCTTTGAAAAGTCGTTCTTCTGGATCGAAGCATACAAGGTCGGAAGGCGATAGGCCTGGCGGTCCTCGTAGGTGGGATAGTCGGCCACCAGATCGCGCCGCGGCGTGTACAGCGGTTCGCGGTGCAGCGGGATCGGATCCGGGAAGGTCCAGACCACGGTGCGGGCCTTGGCGTTGCCGAAGGGCGCACAGCCATGCTTGATGGCCACCCGCTGGATGCCGCCCGACAGGTCGGTCTTCCAGTTGGTCTTGGGCCCGGCCACGGCGTCGATGGCCGCGCGTTCCTCGGCCGTCAGGTCGCCATCCCAGCCCAGATCCATCAGCATCTGCATCGTGAACTCGGGGTATCCGTCCTGGATTTCCGAGCCGACGCTGTAGACCCCTTCGGCCAGCAGGTTCTGACCGTCACGCTCGACGCCGAAACGTGCACGGAAGGTCAGGCCACCCTCGGCCACCGGTTTGGACATGTCATAGAGGTTTGGCGTCCCCGGATGCCCCATCTCGGCGGTGCCCCAGCAGGGCCACGGCAGACCGTAGTATTCGCCGTCATTCGGACCGCCCACCGCCTGCAGCGTCGTTCTGTCGAACGTGTGCTGGTTGGCCATATGGCTTTTGATCCGCTCTGGCGACTGACCGGTATAGCCGATCGTCCACAGCCCCGCGTTGAACTCACGCGTGATGCTTTCGACATTCGGGGTTTCGGGGTCCTCCATCTCGATATTGCGGAAGAACCGATCCGCCCAGCCGAACTTGTTGGCGAACTTGGCCATGATGACCTCGTCCGGCAGGCTTTCGAACAGCGGATCGACCACCTTGTCACGCCACTGCAACGACCGGTTCGACGCCGTGACCGAGCCACGGGTTTCGAACTGCGTACAGGCCGGCAGTAGATAGACGCCATCGGTCCGGTCATGCAGGACCGCGGAAACGGTGGGATACGGGTCGATCACGACCAGCATGTCCAGCTTTTCCATCGCCGTCTTCATTTCTACCATCCGGGTCTGCGAGTTGGGCGCGTGGCCCCACAGAACCATGGCGCGAACGTTGTTGGGCTGATCCATGTTCTCGGGATCTTCCAGAACACCGTCGATCCAGCGCGAAACCGGGATGCCCCGTTCGTTCTGCAGCGACTTGTCCTTGCCGTCCTTGTCCTTGACCATTGCGAACTGGCCAGCCAGCCACTCCGGTTCCTCGCCCCAGACGCGGGCCCAGTGACCCCATGCGCCTGCGGACAGGCCGTAATAGCCGGGCAGGGTGTGGGACAGAACGCCCAGATCGGTTGCGCCCTGCACGTTGTCATGGCCGCGGAAGATGTTGGTGCCGCCACCAGAAGTGCCCATGTTGCCCAACGCCAGCTGCAGCACGCAATAGGCACGCGTGTTGTTGTTGCCGTTGGTGTGCTGGGTGCCGCCCATGCACCAGATCACGGTGCCGGGACGGTTGTTGGCCAGCGTCCGCGCCACGCGCTTGAGCTGCGATCCCGGCACGCCGGTGACGCGCTCGGTCTCTTCAGGGGTCCAGTTGGCGACCTCCTCGCGGATCTGGTCCATGCCCCAGACACGGGTGCGGATGAACTCTTTGTCTTCCCAGCTGTTGTCGAAGATGTGCCACAGGATGCCCCAGATCAGCGCCACGTCGGTGCCGGGGCGGAAGCGGACATATTCGTCGGCATGGGCCGCGGTGCGCGTAAAGCGCGGATCGCAAACGATCAGCGGGGCGTTGTTCTGCTCTTTCGCGCGCAGAACATGCAGCAGCGAGACGGGGTGCGCCTCGGCCGGGTTGCCGCCGATGATGAAGATCGCCTTGGAATTGTGGATGTCGTTGTAGCTGTTGGTCATGGCGCCGTAGCCCCATGTATTCGCAACACCCGCAACGGTGGTCGAGTGGCAAATCCGCGCCTGGTGGTCCACGTTGTTGGTGCCCCAGTAGGCCGCGAACTTGCGGAACAGATAGGCCTGTTCGTTGTTGTGCTTGGCCGAACCCAGCCAATAGACGCTGTCAGGCCCGCTTTCCTCGCGGATGCTCATCATGCCGTCGCCGATCTCGTCGATCGCCTGTTCCCAGCTGATGCGCTTCCACTCGCCACCCTCTTTCTTCATCGGGTATTTCAGGCGGCGTTCGCCATGGGCGTGTTCACGGACAGCGGCCCCCTTGGCACAGTGAGCGCCCAGGTTGAACGGGCTGTCCCAACCGGGTTCCTGCCCGATCCAGACGCCGTTCTGCACTTCGGCAACCACGGTACAGCCGACCGAGCAATGCGTGCAGACGGATTTGATGTTCTCGACAGCCGTGTTGGCTGCGGTCTGGGCGCTGGCGGGCGACACGGTTCCACCCGTGGCGCTGATCGCGGCCAGGCCGCCGATCGTCAGGCCCGAGCCACGCAGGAACGCGCGGCGATCGACGCTCTTTTCGCCGATTTGGGACAGGATACTTGTCCGCTGGGGGCGTCTCGCAACCCCGTTGGTCTTTTTCCTAAGCATTTCCTTCCTCCCTTGCTGGCCATGTTGATCATGGCTGGCTTGGTGTTTCGAAATCGACGTCAGGGCCAATCGCAACCGTCAGCCGAGTGTGACCACGTCCGGACTTGCGCCGGGCGTCGCCGGGGCGGCCTAGAAGCGCGCGCTGTCGAAATAGGCGCGGGTATGCGCCGTGTCCTGAATGCGGGTCTCGTCCGAGGGTTGCTCGGCCGCTTCCGCCTCGGTTCCCAGGCTGGCCGCTGCAACGGCTGCCGGGGCCGCGGTGCCCGCCAGTTTCAGGACGTCGCGGCGGCTGGCGCCGGTCTCCTTGGTCTTGCTCATGGGATCCTCCTTTCCCATTTGCGGTTCAGCGCCCACCGGACGCCAGCGAATGACGGCCGCCTAGTGCGTCGTCATGCGGAAGGCCTCGCGTTCGATTTCCATGAAGACCCGGCCGGCTGTGCCGACCGAGGCATAGAGAACCGAATGTTCGGCTGCTTCCAGGTCCGAGAAAAAGTGCTCGGCCCAGGGGCCGATATGCTTGTTCCAGAACGTCTTTTGATCTTCCAACGCGGCCGGGCCGCCGAAACGGCCGACGATCATGCCGCCCATCATCTCCATCAACGAGGCGATGTTGTCTTCGGGTTCGAACACGTTTGCCGCTCGGGTGATACCCCGCGCCGCCATGTCGTTGCGCAGCTGCGCCAGCGGTTTCTCGTTCAGGAACCCGGTCAGGTAGAAGCTGGCATAGGGCAGCAGTTCTCCGCGCCCCAGCCCGATGAACAATGCGTTGAACTCGCGCTCGGCCGCTTCGGGCTTGGTCACCTTGGCCACGCGGGCCATGGCCTGAATGGCCTGGCCCAGATCGGTCTCGTCCCCCGACAGCGCCGCGATCTGGCTCAGCAGGGTCTGGTCAGGGGGTGTGGCGAGCAGCAGGCCCAGAAAGTTGTAGAAATCCGCGCGCAGACGGTCCTCGGGGGAAATCTCGAACGTCTGCGGGTCGCGAATGTTCATCGGGTCATCCTTCGAATTCGAATTTCATGCGCCGCGGGGCCGGGGGGCGTTCGTCCTCATCCGGTTGGATGGCGTCTGCCACTTCGACAGGGGGCGCGGGCTCGGCTTCAGGCTCGGGCGTTTCGGTAGTCGGCTCGGCTTCGGCCTCGACCGGGTGTTCCTCGGCTTCCTTCTGCTCGGCCAACGCCTCGATATGGCGCAACATGCCTTTGCCCACCTGGTAAGCCGTCTGCAGGTTTTCGACCACGCAGGCGGCGTCGGTGTAGTCCTCACCGTAATCGACCAGCCCGTCCACATTCGCCAGTACCGGGTTCAACCGCCACAAGCGCCGCAAGGCGCGGCGGCGCAGACGGTCCGGCACGGCCTTGTCCATGAAGCCCGAAACATCGTCGCCCGCCTGCAGCAGGTCCGGGTCGGGCAGGTCAAGCTCGGCCAAAATCTCGGCGTCGGTCTTTTCTTCCAGTTCGGCTTGCTGCGCGGCGATCTCCTGCGCGGTCAGGGCCTCTTGTTCGGCATGCGCTTCGGCCTGCACGGCGGCCTTGCGGCGAGACCAGAAATCCTGCCGGGTGCTCATTGTACGGCCCTCCGCGGGGCGCGGTAGACATCCGAGGTCTGGCGGATGCGCGCATCGCCCTTGCCATCTTCTACAAGATCCACCCGTTTCTTGTCGCGGCGGCGTTTGACGAACACCTCATCGCGGTGATGGGCCACAGTGAAATCGCGCACCCAGGCGATCAAGCCTTCGGTCATAGGGATCTTTTCCACGATCTCTTCGCCGGTATCGGCATAGTCCTGCCCTTCATAAGGTGACGCTGTGATCAGAAACGCGTTCAGCGGGCGATCACCTTCGGCATCGTCACGCAGGACAAGATACAGCGATGGCTGGCTGTCCGAGAGATTGGCCATATAGGCCTCGGTTTCGTCGGACCAGAGTTTCAAGGGCAGGGTGGCAGCGTGGTATTCGACCGCATCGCCCTCGCGGCGCAGTTCAACCCAGTCAGCCGGCGGGGCGCCAGGCAGCACCGCGACCGCGCGCCAATTCCACCGGGCCCAGCGTGTGACCCCCGGTGTCTTGCGCACGACGACGCCAACCGGCATTTCGATCTGTTTTGCGGCCTCGGCCACTTTGATCCTCCCCGGAAAAGCTCTCCCCTGCTTTCCCTTAGGTTCACTATGGTACACAAATGGGCCACGTGCCAAGTCCGCAGCGGCCTGAAATGGTCGTGATCTGAAAAAAAATCGTCGCAAATGGGTCGCGGCGACGATCAGCCGACTTTGGCGGGCGAGGCAGAGTTTCTGACCAGAACCGGCCGCCACACGTTGCATGGGCGGCGTTTGGGTCTAAGGTTAGGGGCATAGAAGAGATGCGGGGGGAACATGGTCACCAAATTGGTCTTGTGCGATTGCGCCGGAAGTCAGGCCCAGGACGGGCAGGGGATATCGGACGCCTGCGGTGCTGAATGCAGCAGGGTCCACACGGCGCTGTGCACCTCCGAACTGACCGCTGCGGCCAAGCTGATGCAGTCGGATGACCAGATCGTCATCGCCTGCGGTCAAGAAGCCCAAGTGTTTCAAGAACTGGCCGAGGAACTGGGCGTGGATCACCCCGGCTTTGTCGATCTGCGCGACCGGGCCGGCTGGTCCGAGCAAGTGCGGTCGGCGATGCCCAAGATGGCGGCGCTGGCGGCCGAGGCTCTGTTGCAACAGCCGATCACGCCCAGCGTGGATGTCATCAGCGAAGGCACCGCCTGCATCATCGGGCCGGGTGAGGTTGCGTTTGACCTTGCACAGCGACTGTCGGACACGATGGCGGTGACGGTGGTCGTCACCGATGAGGCGCAGCCTGACAGCCGGGCCTATGACGTGGTGCGCGCGCGGGTCCGGTCGGTCTCGGGGGCGCTGGGCGGGTTCAACCTGCGGTTGGATGCGTTGCAGCAGATTGATCCGGCAGGGCGCGGTGCGTTTGCTTGGACCCCGCCGCGCGACGGTGCGGCGTCGGCCTGCGATGTGCTGATCGACCTGGCGGGGGGTACGCCCTTCGTGACGGCCCCCGACAAGCGCGAAGGTTACCTGCGCGCCGATCCGCGCGATGCGGTGGCGGTTGCCCGGTTGGCCTTTGACGCGGCGCAGCTGGTCGGGACCTTCGAAAAGCCGCTGTATGTCCGGCTCGAAGAGACCCTGTGCGCCCATTCGCGGGCCGACCAGGTGGGCTGTTCCAACTGTCTGGACATCTGCCCCACCGGGGCCATCACCCCGGCCGGAGATCACGTGGCCATCGACCCGATGGTCTGCGCAGGCTGCGGTGAATGCGCGGCCCTGTGCCCCTCGACCGCGATCAGCTACGAGGATCCGCCGGTGGCGGCCCTGCTGGCGCGGATGCAGACCCTGGCGGCGACCTACCGTCGGGCCGGGGGGGGTGCCCCGCGCCTGTTGGTGCATGATGCCCACGGGGCCGAGATGATCCGGCTGGCCGCGCGGTTCGGGCGCGGGCTGCCGGCCGATGTGATCCCGCTGGAACTGGGGGTGGTGTCCGGCTTTGGACATGCCGAGATGCTGGCTGCCTTGGCTCATGGCTTTGCCCGGGTCGACATCCTGGTGGCCCCGACGACCGAGCGGGATGCGTTTGAGCGCGAACTGCCGCTGGCGCTGGCCATCGCCGGAGCGGACGTCGTCGGAGTGATCGACGAATCCGATCCGGATGTGCTGGCCGATCTGCTCTATACGCAGGACGTGCCGCAACCACTGGCCCAGCCGGTTCTGCCGCTGGGCAACCGGCGCCAGATCACGCGGTTGGCGGCGCAGGCGCTGCGCCCCGATGCGTCTCAGCCGCTGCCCCTGCCGGAACACGCGCCGTATGGCGCGGTGGCGGTGGATATCGAGGCCTGCACCCTTTGCCTGAGTTGCGTGTCGCTGTGCCCGTCAGGCGCATTGATCGACAACCCCGACATGCCACAGCTGAACTTTCAGCAGGATGCCTGCCTGCAATGCGGGCTGTGCAAGACCATCTGTCCCGAAAGCGCGATCACCCTGGTGCCCGAACTGGACCTGAGCGACCGTGCGCTGTCGCCACGAGTCCTGAACGAAGAAGAGCCCTTTGCCTGCATCGAATGCGGTGCTCTGTTCGGGGTGAAATCGACGGTCGAGCGGATCATGGAGAAGCTGGCGGGCAGCCACCCGATGTTCGCCTCGTCCGAGCAGGCGAGGATGATCCAGATGTGTGACGATTGCCGTGTGCAGGCGCAGTTCCACAGTCAGGACAACCCATTTACCTCAAAGCCCAAGCCCAAGGTCGTCACCACCGATGACTACTTCAGCAAGCGCAAGGATCACTGAAGCTTGAGCGGGGCCCCCAGATCGGCCGCGCGGATGACCGAGACATAGGCGAGGATCGCCTCAACCTCGTCCTGCGTGAGCGTTACCGGATGAATGGGCGGGGGGCGTTCGGGGTTGAAGGGCGCAGTGATCCCTTCGATCTGGGTAAAGGACGGGTGCGGATTCAGGGCAAAGAATGCTTGGAACCGGTTCGACCAGTCCGGCATCGCGCGCAGCACCGCGAAGGACGGCGTGGAGCCCAACCCGTTCATCCGGTTCTGAGGGCCGATCACATGACAGCGCCCGCAATGGGTCAGCGACAGCTTTTCACCCAGCAAGGCGTCGCCTTCGATGGTATCCGACTCGGGCGCAGCGACCGTTTCGAAACTGGCCGAGAACGGGCCGCCCTCGGTCGGTGCAAAACTTTCGACGGTGCGTTTGCCCACGTCGGACAACAGCCAATCCTGAAAGCGGGCCTGCCGCGGGTCGTCCTGGATGCGCAGGTGATAGATGTCGCCGCCGCGCTGAAACACCGGCTGTCCCGGTGGCCCGACCGCCAGAACCATCGCGCCCCCTTCATCCGCGACAACGCGGATTCCGGTCTTGAGCGAGAAGCGCGGAAGAATATGTTTCAAAAGACCCGAGCGTGCGACATCCTCCGGCGCGGCCAGACCAATCTCCTCCTGCGACCAAGAGGGGCTGGCGAAGAGCGTCAGGCTCAGGCACAAAAGAACAAAGCGCATGGCCCAGCCTAACGGTGACAGGGCGAATGCGTCAAATGAACGAACAAGACGGAGACACACGGCGATGAGCGGCGATTACAACATGTCGATGCGCAAATTCCTCAAACAAGTTGGCGTGACCAGCCAGCAGGCCATCGAAGACGCGCTGCGCAAGGCGGGCGATCCGGCGGGCAAAAGCTTTGAGGCCAAGATGGTCCTGACGATCGACGGTCTGGATGTCGAACACGTGGTGACCGGCCAGATCAAGGACGGCGACGCATGAGCATCCGCGACGCGGTTCTGGCGAACCTGAAGAAGATCACCGACCCGGTTTCGGGACAGGACATCGTCAGCGCGGGCGTGGTCCGCGCGCTGAATGTCGAGGGCGACACCGTGCGCTTCGTTCTCGAGATCGACCCCAAGAATGCCGAGAAGATGGAACCGGTGCGCGCCACGGCCGAAAAGGCGGCGCAGATGGTCGACGGGGTGGCCAAGGTCTCGGCCCTGCTGACCGCGCATTCCGACAAGGCGCCGCCGGATTTGAAACCCAAGCCCAAGCCGTCGCAGACCGGGCCGCAGGCGGTGCCGGGGGTTGACCGGATCATCGCCGTGGCCTCGGGCAAGGGCGGGGTCGGAAAGTCGACCGTCTCGGCCAACCTGGCCTGTGCGCTGGCGGCCGAAGGGCGACGGGTCGGCCTTCTGGATGCCGATGTCTACGGCCCTTCGCAGCCGCGCATGCTGGGCGTGTCCGGACGGCCGGCGAGCCCCGATGGCAAAACCATCCTGCCGCTGCGCAACCACGGGGTCACCATGATGTCGATGGGGCTGATGACCAATGAAGGTCAGGCGGTGGTCTGGCGTGGGCCTATGCTGATGGGCGCGCTGCAGCAGATGATGAGCCAGGTGCAGTGGGGCGCACTGGACGTGCTGATCGTCGACCTGCCGCCCGGCACCGGTGACGTGCAGCTGACGCTGAGCCAAAAGTTCAAGGTGGACGGGGCCATCGTCGTCTCGACCCCGCAGGACGTGGCCCTGATCGACGCGCGCAAGGGCATCGACATGTTCCGCCAGCTGAAGACGCCGATCGTCGGCATGATCGAGAACATGTCCACGCATATCTGCTCGAACTGCGGGCACGAGGAACACGTGTTCGGCCATGGGGGCGTCGCCGCCGAAGCCGCCGAATTGGGCGTGCCGTTGCTGGGGGAAATCCCGCTGCATCTGGATATCCGCGTGGCCGCCGATGGCGGGGCGCCGATCGTGGTCAGCAAACCCGACAGCCCGCAGGCCGAGGCCTTCCGCAAGATCGCCCGCGACCTGATCGCCGCGGGCAAGGCATGACACAGCCGGTCTTTCCCCCATTGCTGTCCGGGCACCCGGTGCAGGGTGGGGAAGACCCGTTCGACCATGCGCAGGCCATGGCGGCGCTGGGCTGCGATGCGGGCAGCGTCGTCTACAACATCCAGGCGGATCGCCTGCGCGCAGCCATCGTATTTGCGCCCGAGGTGCCCTTGCAGGACGCCATGGCCATGCTGCCGCTGTGCGCCGTCGGGTTCCAGAACGCGCTGGGCGCGCTGGCTCCGCCCGAGGTGGCGGTTCATCTGGGGTGGGACGGGCCGATTTTTGTCAACGGGGCCCGCTGTGGCCGGTTTCGTGTGGCCGCGTCGACCTCGGATCCGGAAACCTATCCCGACTGGCTGGTCGTCGGCTGGGAACTGGCCTTGCTGCAAACCGGGGACGAGCCCGGCAAGTCGCCCGATGTGACGGCCCTGTATGACGAAGGCTGCGCGGAAGTGTCCCCGGTGCAGCTGGTCGAAAGCTGGTCGCGTCACATGCTGACCTGGCTGAACCGCTGGTCCGAGGATGGCAACGCGCCGTTGCACGGGGAATGGATGGGCTTGCTGCAGGGCGTCGGAGAGCCCTATGGTGATCGCGGCGTGTTTCTCGGGGCCGATGAGCGGTTCGGCATGCTGTTGCGGAACGGTGCGGATACGCAGCTTGTTCCCTTGACCCGTCTGTTGGAGGACGCCCATTGAACCTGGCCCGCGCCATTCATTTCGACGAAAGCGACCTGAACGTCTTTCACTCACCCGCCCGAACGGGCGAGTGGTGCATCTCGGGCGGGTTCGAGTTTTCGAACTGGGGCGAGGCAGACCTGCTCGGCAAGGCGCGTCAAGCCTTTGCCAACGGGTGGCTGGGGCTTGAAACCTTCGGGCGCGTGACCTTCGTGGCGGTGACGCAGATCGAACCGGCCGAGATGGAGCGGCTGGCCACCAACCTGGCCGAGCATTTCGTGCGCCTTTACGGCGCGCCCTCGGTCGAGGCGGCGCTGGACGTGGCCCGGGCCGAGCTGGCCCATATGTCCGAGATGTGTGACGATCATGCCCCCAACACCCTGCTGACCGTTGCCCGCAGCCTGACCGAGTCCGGCGTTCACGAGGCGTTTCGCGTGATCACGCCGCAAGAGGCCGAGTTGGAGGCCTTTGCCGTGCACGGGTCATTGGACGAGTAATTACAAAAGGTCGGCAAAACCGCCGAACTGTCCGCGCTTGAAGATCAAGCCTTTGCCGGTGCGGTACATGACCTGTTCGACCTCTCCCACGAGAATCAGATGATCCCCGGCCTCGTGGCGGGCAGACAATGTGCAGTCAAATCGGGCCAGACACTGGCTCAGCTGCGGCCGACCTTTGTGATCCGGGGACCAGTCTGCATGCGAGAAATCGAGGCCATTGCGGGCATAACGAAGGGCCAGATCCTGCTGATCTTCGGCCACGACATGGATCGAGTAATGTTGCGCTGCTTGAAAGGCCCCGTAACGGTTCGACTCTTTTGCCAGACACCACAGGACCAATGGTGGATCCAGCGACACTGATGCAAACGAGTTGACGGTGATGGCCGAGGGACCGTCCGAGGTGCTGGTCGTGACGACCGTCACACCAGTGCCAAAGCACCCGAGAGCCTCGCGGAAGGCCATGCTTTGATCGGGTCCGGGTTTGAATGTTCTTTCGGTCATCGCGCGCTCGTTTGGTGGCCGGGCACGGGGTGCCATGCCGCAGCAGAATTGTCCACGAAAAGCTGTATCGCGATCAATAGGCTGATTCAGTTCAGGTCTTCCAGCAGCCGACCGTGCTTGCGGGTTTCTGCGATCACGTCGCCGAATGTCTGCATACCGCGTGCAGCCAGCATCGGCAGCATCCGCACCAATGCTTCAGCCGTCGCAACCGCATCCCCCAAAGCCGTGTGGCGGAGCGTCTCGGGGATTTCCACGCCCAGTCTTTCGCACAAAGCGTCGAGCGTATGGGTTTCGCTGGCTCCGAAAAGGACCGCTGACAGCAGAACCGTGTCCAGGATGGGGTGATCCCAAGTCACTTCCATGCGCTTGGCATGACGGCGCAGAAACGCCATGTCGAATGGTGCGTTATGCGCCACGATCACGGCATCACGGGCGAAGTGGTGGAACATGCGCCCGGCTTGCGCGATATCGGGCGCGTCCTGCACCATACGGTCACTGACCTTGTGAACCTTGGTCGAAGCGGGTGGGATCGGAATGCCCGGATTGACCAGCGTGTCCAGCCGCTCGCCCTCGACGATGCGCCCCTTGACGACACGGACGGCGCCGATCTGCACGATCTCGTCCTTGTGCGGCAGCAAACCGGTGGTTTCGGTGTCGAAGACCACAAAGCACAGTTGCGATAGCGGGCGGTTTTCGAACGCCTCGTCGCCTGGGGTGTCCAGAAGATCGAAATCATAGACCAGAGGGCGCGCGGCCTCTGGCGGAATGCGGGCGACGCTGTCTTCGAAGATCAGCATATAGCCCGGCGCATCGCCCAGCGGTTTCATGCGTGCCGTGTAGGTTTGGCGCCCGTCCACGCTGGCGAGGGTGCAATAGACATCCATGCCGGTTTTCCCCAGCTTCTCATAAGCGTCCAGCAGAGGTTTGCGTTCGAGATAGTCGAACAGCGAGGCGTTCAAGCGGGGATGGGCGATCTGCGCCAGAACCTCGGCGGCCTGCGCGTCATACAGAACGATCTGATGGTTTGGCCCCGCCAGCAGCATCGCGACCGGGATCTCGGACAGAAGCGCGGTCAGACGCTCCTTCTCTGACGCGAGATGTGCGGTTTCGGCGGCAACGGCCTCAGCGGTCGACAAGGCGGTGCTGGCAAGCCGTTCGGCCAGGCTGGCGGCGGCGGGGGCCAGATCACCCAAATAGCGTGCCGCCTGCAGGTCGAGATCGGTATCCACCCCCGCATGTGCACGTGCGCGCAGCTGCGCCGACAGGCGTTCGATCGGTTTGGCCACGTTGTCGTCGAACAGCAACCAGACACCGACAACCAGCCCAAGCAAGCCAAACGAGATCAGCAGGCCGCTGAACACGAAGGCGCTGGTCATGTCCGCGGGATCGGCCCGGCGCAGGCCAAGCCAAAGCGCGATCAGAGTGATGGCGATGCCACCCGCGGCAAGCAAGCAGAAGAACAGAAAAATTCTCAGGCGCAGGCTCAGGCGGGTCAGCATGGTCAGGCCTCACAAGTGGCTGAGACCACCGGATCATCCGCGCCAACCGGCACCCAATCGGCACCGACCAGACGCCCGTCATCCGAGAACTCGGCCCCATCCGCCAGACTTGCACGGCTGTGCTCGGCGCAGTTCACAGCGATCGGCATCTTGGATACCGGCGCCCAGCGGCCAAAGAAGTACAGGTCGATCAGGCGCTGATCCGGCACCTGCGCATTGGTCCGCAACGAGGCCGTATCAACGGCCGCGAACCGGTCGACATAGGGCACCGCATAGGTCCAAGGGCGATAGAGCGCGCGGCTTTCGACCTCTTGCACGACGGTCAGGCCCTCGGGCAGGGCGTCCCGGGTGCGGTCGTACCAGGAATACTCGCTGATGATCGTGACCGCGATCATGCCCAGACCGGCCGCAACCGGAGCCGACCATTTCGGCAGGCGGCCACCGGTCAGCCGGTTCAGCCCCATCACGAGGCCCGCGATGGCAAAACCAGCAAAGATCGTGCCGATCAGCTCAAGAAACATCTTCCTCCTCCGTTCTTATTGGCCGGAGCCTTACCCCAGCATTCCCTTGCCGTGCCCGACCGCGGATTGCATCGTCTTTACCACGACAAACGCGTCCCGAAGATGACTTCGCTCAAAGTCCGACAGTTCCGACGGCGCAAGATAGTTGTCTGGCTTGTCGCCATTCCTGATCTGTTTGACCTGATGGTTCAACCGGGTTTCCGCGATCAGGTCATAGGCATCCAGCAGGTCCCGCGCGCCAGACGGGCTGAGCACCCCGGCGGCCTCGGCGGCCTTGAGGCGCGCGCGGGTGTTCACCTCGATCAATTCACCCTGCAGGCTGTAGACGCGGCCCAGATCGACCACCGGGACCACGCCGTTGTGCTTGAGATCCAGCGTGTTGCGATGCTCGCCCGAGCGGATCGTGGCGATCCCGCGCAGCAGGCCCAGCGGCGGCGTATGCTTCAGAGAATTCGAGATCATGTGCGCCACGAAGATCGAATTCGCCCGCGCCGCGCGCAGGGTTTCGGCCTGCAGGTCGGAAAACAGCTCGAACCGGCCACCGATGGGGCGCAGGTCGAACATGACCGAGGCCAGCATCTGCGCCTCGGGGTTGGGCTTGGCGATCCAGCCGTTGAAATAGTCGCGCCAGACCCGGACCGGCTGCCGCCAGCGCGGATTGGTCGCCATCATGTCGCCGGGGCAATAGAAATACCCGCAGGTATCCAGCCCGTCGGACACGAATTTGGCCAGCGCCTCGAAATAGGGCAGGTCGGCATCGGTGACGCTGTCATCCAGCATCAGGCAATTGTCCTGATCGGACACGCCCGTCTGCTCCTGCCGCCCCTGCGAGCCGCAGGCCAGCCAAAGATAGGGGACGGGCGCCGGGCCGAGTTTCTGCTCGGCCAGCGCCAGCAGCCGGCGCGTCGCGGCGTCAGCGATGTCGGTGATCAGGCGGGCGACGATTTCGTGCCGGTTGCCCGCCGCCACCAGTTGCACCAGCAGGTTCGGGATCTCGGCCGTGACCGCGGCCATCTCGGTCGCCGACCCGGCCTGCGCGATGCGGCCGACCAGCTCGGCCGAGCTGACGGCCTGGAACCGGGTCAGGTCGGTCTGGGTGACCATTCCGACCAGACGCCCGCCCTCAGTGATGGGGATATGGCCGATACCGCGTTCCAGCATCGCGTGCAGCACGTCCGAGCCGATGTCGCCGGGCGACAGGGTCAGCGGGTCCGGGGTCATGATCTGTGACACCGGGGTCGTCGGGGGCAGGGCGCCCGCCACGACCTTGCCCGACAGGTCCCGAACCGTGGCAATGCCGCGCAACGCGCCGCGCTCGGTGATGCAGACCGACGAAATGCCCCGGTCGCGCATCAGGCGCGCGGCTTCCTGAACGGTCGTCTCGGGGGTGCATGTGGCCGGCTTGCGCGCCATCAGGGTCTCGACACGAGTGGTGGCCAGCGATTGCTGTTCAGGCCGCGCGGGGCGGGCCCGATTGAAGAATTTGGCGACGACGACGTGACGCTGGAGCAGATCGGAAAACAGGACAGTTGGGATGATCAGCAGAACCGAGGGCGCGTCAGCCGTTGCCGTGGTCACCGCGCGCCCGTCGCGCATCAGACCACGTTCGCCGAACGAGTTGCGCAGGCCCAGATGGGATACGACCGCGCCGTTTTCGTCGGTGATCTCGACCTGGCCTTCGTAGATGATGAACAGGCCGGGCAACTGCGCGCCGCGGTGATAGATGACGGTGCCCTTTGGGATTGCGCGCGCTTCGATCCGAGCGGCGATGTCGGCCAGTTCCTCGACAGGCAGCGCGTCATAGGGGTGCACGGATTTCAGGAACCGGGTGATCTGTTCAGGTGAAAGCGCCATGGGTTCGCCCGTCCGCTTGAATGAAAAGCCCCGCCCGGGGTTTAGCCGGGCGGGAGAAGTTGGTCGAGGGAAACGGCCCGTGATGCATCATCGCGGACCGCATCCGGCTCAGTGGTCCTGAGCCGCGCCCGCACCACGGGGAATGCGCACGCTTTCGACCAGATCCTTGATCTCCTGCGGGGTTTCCTTGGTCATGCCGGCAACCACATAGGCGACGCCGAAGTTGACCATGGCGCCGATCGCACCGAACGAGGTCGATTTGATCGGACCCAGCAGCGGGTCTGCATCGGTGAACGAGTTGGTGCCCGGAATGAACAGCCAGCCCTTGTGCAGGAAGATGTAGACCAGGGTGACGGTCAGACCAGCCAGCATGCCCGCGACCGCGCCGGTGTTGTTGATGCGGGTCGAGAAGATCCCCATCATCAGCGCCGGGAAGATCGAGGCCGCCGCCAGACCGAAAGCCAACGCCACGGTTTGCGCCGCAAAGCCCGGAGGGTTGAGGCCCAGATAGGTGGCAACCACGATGGCCACGGCCATTGCGATCCGCGCCGCCAGAAGCTCGCCCTTTTCCGAGATGCTCGGGTTGATCGAGCCCTTGATCAGGTCGTGCGACACGGCCGACGAGATCGCCAGCAGCAGGCCTGCAGCAGTCGAAAGCGCGGCCGCAAGACCACCGGCCGCGACCAGACCGATCACCCAACCCGGCAGGTTGGCGATTTCGGGGTTGGCCAGAACCAGGATGTCGCGGTTGAACTTGGTCAACTCGTTGCCGACCCAGCCCTTTTCTTCGGCAAGCGCCTGCATGTCGGCATTCTTGTCGTTGTAGTACTGGATCTTGCCGTCGCCGTTCTTGTCTTCCCAGTCCAGCAGGCCGGTTTTCTGCCAGGTGGCCATCCAGTCATAACGGGCATCGTTGTCGATCTGCTCCAGCGATACAGCGCCGCCTTCGATGCCGCCGTTCGGCCACATCATGTCGGTGATGTTCAGACGGGCCATGGCACCAACCGCGGGGGCGGTCAGGTACAGCAGCGCGATGAACACCAGCGCCCAACCGGCCGACCAGCGGGCGTCCGACACTTTGGGAACGGTGAAGAAGCGCATGATGACGTGCGGCAGGCCGGCGGTGCCGATCATCAGCGACAGGGTGAACAGAACCATGTTCAGCGTGTTCGAATGATGAGCGGTGTATTCCGCAAAGCCCAGCTCGGCCACGATGGCGTCCAGCTTGGTCAGCAGCGGCTCGCCACCGGCGGTGTCGCCGAACAGGCCCAGGGCCGGGATCGGGTTGCCGGTCAGCTGCAGCGAGATGAAGATCGCCGGAATGGTGTAGGCGGTGATCAGCACGCAGTACTGAGCGACCTGGGTATAGGTCACGCCCTTCATGCCGCCGAACACCGCATAGGCAAACACGACGCCCGCGCCGATCAGCAGACCGGTGGTGTTCGACACTTCCAGAAAGCGGCCAAAGGCCACGCCCACGCCGGTCATCTGGCCGATCACGTAGGTGACCGAGGCCACGATCAGACAGATCACCGCCACGACGCGCGCGGTCTGGCTGTAGAAGCGATCGCCGATGAACTCGGACACGGTGAACTTGCCGAACTTGCGCAGATAGGGCGCAAGCAGAAGCGCCAGCAGCACGTAGCCGCCGGTCCAGCCCATCAGGAACGAGCTGTTGTCATAGCCGGTAAAGGCAATCAGGCCCGCCATCGAGATGAACGAGGCCGCCGACATCCAGTCAGCCGCTGTCGCCATACCGTTGGTGACCGGGTGAATGCCGCGCCCGGCGGCATAGAATTCCGACGTGGACCCCGCGCGGGCCCAGATCGCGATGCCGATGTAGAGCGCGAACGACGCGCCCACAAACAGCAGGTTGATGGTAAACTGATCCATTGTCCCCTGGCTCCCTTATTCTTCTTCGACGCCGTATTCGGCATCCAGTTTGTTCATGCGCCAGGCGTAGAAGAAGATCAGCGCCAGAAAGACCAGGATTGATCCCTGTTGCGCGAACCAGAAGCCCAGGTCGGTACCGCCGACGGCGATGCCCGACAGCAACGGGCGCAGCAGAATGCCGAACCCGAAAGACACCAGCGCCCAGATGATGAGGCTGATGTAGATGAGACGCAGGTTTGCCTGCCAATAGCCCTTGTCGGACTCGGCAGTCTGCGCGGAGTTTGTTGAATTATCCGCCATTGCGGTTTCCTCCTTGGTTCCTCCAGGGCGGCCCGGTGCATTTGTCCTCCGGCGTAGGGCCGCCATTCGATTGCGCCGAGCGCCGCGATGGCGCCAGGCAAAGCTTCTCCGGTCCGCCAGAGCGGTTCCGTTGAAGAAACTCGTGTCGGGGTCAGTGCCCGCTTTGGGGAGTCCTCTTCCCCTTACCGCATCGCGTCGCCCACGATGCTTTCCAGGCCACGGGCGATCTGATCGATCTGCCCCATGGCATCCAGTTTTCTGAGTACGCCGCGATCCTTGTAGTAGTCGATCAAAGGCGCGGTTTGTTCGTGATAGGCCTCCAGCCGGGACGCCACGGTTTCGGCATTGTCATCGGCGCGGCGGCTGAATTCGGTGCTGCCGCACTTGTCACAAACACCGTCCACCTTCGGCTGCTTGTACTGATCGTGGTAGCCTTCACCGCACATTGCGCAGGTGTAGCGTCCGGCGATCCGGGTGACCATCTCGGCGTCCTCGACCTCGAGGCTGATGGCCGCATTCACCTTCTGCCCGTTTTCGGCCAGCAGCTTGTCCAACGCTTCGGCCTGAACCGTGGTACGGGGAAACCCGTCCAGGATGACACCGCACGCGCAATCGGGCTCGGCAATGCGATCGCGCAGGATTGCGATGACGATGTCGTCGCTGACCAGGTCGCCGGCTTCCATCACTGCTTTCGCGGCCTTTCCGGCCTCGGTTCCGGCAGCAACCGCGGCGCGCAGCAGGTCGCCCGTGCTGAGTTGCACAAGGCCGAATTTCTGTTCCAGCATTCGCGCCTGTGTGCCCTTCCCGGCGCCCGGAGGGCCGAGAAGGATCAGGACAGCGGGCTTTGTGATTGTTTCAGCCTGCATCACGCCCTCACTTGTTGGCCCGGTTGGCGATCAGATCTTCGACGACGGACGGGTCGGCCAGGGTCGAGGTATCGCCCAGCGAGCCGAAGTCGTTCTCGGCGATCTTGCGCAGAATGCGGCGCATGATCTTGCCCGAACGGGTCTTGGGCAGGCCCGGAGCCCATTGGATCACGTCAGGGCTGGCGATCGGTCCGATTTCTGTCCGGACCCATGTGCGCAGCTCTTTCAGCAATTCATCCGAGGGCTCTCGGTCATTCATCAGGGTGACGTAGCAATAGATGCCTTGGCCCTTGATTTCATGGGGATAACCTACGACGGCCGCTTCGGCGACGGCGGCGTGAGCCACCAGCGCGCTTTCGACTTCGGCGGTGCCCATGCGGTGGCCCGAGACGTTGATGACGTCATCGACGCGGCCGGTGATCCAGTAATCGCCATCTTCGTCGCGGCGGCAGCCGTCACCGGTGAAGTAATACCCCTTGTAGTCCGAGAAATAGGTCTTCTCGAACCGCTCATGGTCGCCCCATACGGTGCGCATCTGGCCCGGCCAGCTGTCCTTGATGCACAGCACGCCTTCGACCCCGTTGCCGGTGATCTCGACGCCCGACTGCGGATCCAGCACGACGGGTTGAACGCCAAAGAAGGGTTTCATCGCCGAACCGGGCTTGGTCGCATGCGCGCCGGGCAGGGGGGTCATCATGTGGCCGCCGGTCTCGGTCTGCCACCAGGTGTCGACGATTGGGCATTTCCCCTTGCCGACCACCTCATTGTACCAGTTCCAGGCCTCGGGGTTGATGGGTTCGCCCACCGTGCCGAGCGTTTTCAGGGAACTCAGGTCGCAATTTTCTACGAACTCGTTGCCCTGACCCATCAGCGCGCGGATCGCGGTGGGGGCGGTGTAGAACTGGTTGACCTTGTGCTTCTCGCAAACCTGCCAGAACCGCGAGGCGTCGGGATAGGTCGGCACGCCTTCGAACATCAGTGTGGTCGCGCCATTGGCCAGCGGGCCATAGACAATATAGCTGTGGCCGGTGACCCAGCCCACGTCCGCCGTACACCAGTAGATGTCGCCGTCATGATAGTCGAAGGTGATTTCGTGGGTCATCGCGGCATAAACCAGGTAGCCGCCGGTGGTGTGCACCACGCCTTTCGGCTGTCCGGTCGAGCCCGAGGTGTAAAGGATGAACAGCGGATCTTCAGCGTTCATCTCGGCCGGCGCACAATAATCGTCGGCCTCCAGCGCCATTTCGTTGTAGTCGTAGTCGCGCCCGTCGATCCAGGTCGTCTGGCCACCGGTGCGCTTGACCACCAGACACTTTACCGTGTCCTTGCAGTGCAGCAGGGCGGCGTCGGCGTTCGATTTCAGCGGAGTCTTGCGGCCGCCGCGCGGGGCCTCGTCGGCGGTGATGATGACCTTGGCGTCACAACCGTTGACCCGAGCGGCCAGCGCGTCGGGCGAGAAGCCGGCAAACACGATCGAGTGGATCGCGCCAATGCGGGCGCAGGCGAGCATGGCATAGGCTGCCTCGGGGATCATCGGCAGATAGATGACGACCCGGTCGCCTTTGCGCACGCCCATCGATTCCAGAATGTTCGCCATACGGCAGGTGCGGCGGTGCAGCTCGGCATAGGTGATATGCTGGGCTTCGTCATTCGGATCATCCGGTTCCCAGATGATCGCAGTCTGATCGCCGCGGTTCTTCAGGTGACGGTCCAGGCAGTTGGCCGAGACGTTCAGCGTGCCGTCGGCATACCAGTTGATCTTGACCGAGCCGAAATCGTAGTTGACGTCCTTGACCTGAGTGTAAGGCTTGATCCAGTCGATCCGCTTGCCATGCTCACCCCAGAATTTCACGGGGTCGTTGACAGATGCCTCGTACATCTGGGTGTATTTTTCGGCATCGACATGAGCGCGAGCAACGGTTTCTGCGGATGGCGGAAATACCTTGGCTTCTGCCTGGGCAGCGGTGGTCATTCTGAGGCTCCTCCCTCTGACTGGACTTCGGGTGGACCGAGTTTGCCCAATTGATTGGCATTGTCGATCCGTTTCCTCCCCGGTCGGGATAATACGCCTTCGAGAAAAGAAAGAAATAAATTGCCGTAATCCTTGAATTTGTTTGTAAACAACTTTCCGTTTCTCGGGGTATTTTGTAAATTCGACCGATTTGAGTTTGCGATAACACGATAAAAAACAATTATTTACAGATCTAATGGTTGTTAACGGTCCAGAGTGACGCCTTTTCTCCTGTGGGTCGACCGTGTCGGCGGGGCTTTCTGAGCCGTGCAGAAATCAGCGCTTTCACGGGTGCAACATCCGGGCGGCGGGGCTTGGCACATGTCGATGTTGGCGCTAGCTTGACTCGCAAGCGCCCCGGGAGGGGGTGCACCAATGGGAGAGATCATTATGAACAAGATGTTGAGCGGAGCGGCCATCGCCGCCCTTGGCGTTGCTTTTGTCACCGAGGCGGCTGCGACCGAGTGGAATGCCTCGGTCTGGGGCAAGCGCCGTGCCTTCACCGAACATGTTGAGAAACTGGCCGAACTGGTCAGCGAGAAAACCGATGGCGCGTTCACCATCAACGTCAGCTATGGCGGCCTTTCCAAGCCCAAGGAAAACCTGGACGGCATCGAAATCGGCGCCTTCGAGATGGCCCAGTTCTGCGCTGGTTACCATCGCGACAAGAACCGCGCGATCACCGTCCTGGAACTGCCGTTCCTGGGTGTGAACACACTGGATGAGGAAGTGGCCGTCAGCCACGCGGTCTACGATCACCCTGCGGTCAAGGAAGAGATGGCTCAGTGGAACGCTCGGATCCTCATGACCTCGCC
This sequence comes from Ruegeria sp. BHSA162, assembly GCF_059613385.1. Lineage (NCBI taxonomy): Bacteria > Pseudomonadati > Pseudomonadota > Alphaproteobacteria > Rhodobacterales > Roseobacteraceae > Ruegeria > Ruegeria sp. BHSA162. Next base: position 12,618 of record NZ_JBXWSK010000002.1, on the reverse strand, counting down.
GATGCCGCAGTACAATCTGGTCGGGACAGGCGAGCCGCGTGACGAACTGGCAGAGTTTGAAGGTATGCGCGTTCGTGCGACCGGGGGCCTTGGTCAGGCGTTCGAGGCCGTGGGTGCCGTTCCGACATCGGTTCCGGCGACCGAAGCCTATAATGCGATGCAGTCCGGTGTTGTGGACACCGTCGCATTTGCTCAGCACGCACACCTGTCTTTCGGCACCATCAATGAGGCCGACTGGTGGACCGCGAACCTGAACCCCGGCACGGTGAACTGCCCGGTGGTCGTGAACATCGACGCCTATGAAGCACTGCCGCCCGAGCACCGTGAGGCGCTGGACAGCTCGATCGACGAGGCGATTGACCACTACCTGACCAATTACGGTGAGCTGCTGAAAAAGTGGGATGGCGTGCTCGAAGAAAAGGGCGTTCAGAAAGTGATGATCGATGACTCCGTTCTGGACGAGTTCCGTGCCAAGGCGGCCGACCCGATCCGCGACCAGTGGATTGCCGACATGTCCGCCCAAGGCCTGCCGGCGCAGGAACTTTATGACCTGGTGCAGGCAACGCTGAAGCAGCAGCGCGGCGGCAACTGATAAAAAACAGCCGGGGGCTGAAACGCCCCCGGACTCATCTGGAACAGGGGACAACCGGATGGCAGGACACGCCACGGTATTGGAGGACGGCAGCCTCCTGAGCCGTCTCGACCGGCAATTGCTGCGACTTGAACGATTTCTGGCCCTACTCAGCGGCATCGCCGTTTTCGGTTTGATGGTGTTGGCTGTTGTGTCCGTCAGCGGACGCAACGCGATCAACGCGCCATTGCCGGGCTATGTCGACTGGATCGAGCAGGCCATGCCTCTGATCGCGTTTCTTGGCATTTCCTATGTGCAGCGGGACGGCGGGCACATCCGCATGGACATCGTGATCGCACGGCTGCACGGGCGCGCAATGTGGTTGTTCGAGCTGATTTCGGTCGTGCTGATCCTGGTCCTGATGCTGGCTTTGGTCTGGGGCAGTTGGTCCCATTTCGATCGATCGTTTGATTTCGGCGCACCGATGTGGAGCCGCGACAGCTCGATCGACATCGGTATTCCGATCTGGCCCGCCAAGCTGTTGGCGCCAGTTGCCTTCTCCGTTTTGTGTCTGCGGTTGTGTCTCCAGATCTGGGGGTATGGTCGGGCGTTCCTGTTGGGGCTGGAATCTCCGGTTGCGGTGCCACTGATCCAGGACGCCGCCGCGCAGGCCGCGGCCGAAGCCGAGCAGTTTGAGAGGCAGGACTGACAAATGGACACGATTGAAATCGGCCTGTGGGTCACGGGCGGCCTGCTGGTTCTTGTCGTCGGGGGCATGCGCGTTGCGTTTGCCGCAGGCCTTGCAGGGCTGGTAGGGCTGGTCTGGATATTCTGGGCCAAATTCGGATACGACCCGGATCGGTTTGGTAAGGCTTTGACCGTTGCCGTCAAGACGGCGGGGCAGGTGCCGCATTCCAAAGTGGCCTCGCACACGCTCAGCCTGATCCCAACTTTCATCCTGATCGGATACCTGGCCTATTACGCGGGATTGACCCGGGCGTTGTTCGAAGCGGCCAAGCGCTGGGTCGCCTGGGTGCCGGGTGGCTTGGCGGTGTCCACGGTTTTCGCGACCGCCGGCTTTGCAGCCGTGTCAGGCGCGTCGGTGGCTACGTCGGCCGTCTTTGCCCGCATTGCCATCCCCGAGATGCTGGACGTCGGCTACAACAAAAGGTTTGCCGCAGGCGTCGTGGCCGCAGGCGGTACTTTGGCGTCGCTGATCCCACCTTCCGCGATCCTCGTGATCTACGCGATCATCGTCGAGCAGGACGTGGGCAAGCTGCTGCTCGCCGGGTTCATCCCCGGTGCGTTTTCAGCGGTGATCTACGGATTGCTGATCATCGGTATAGCGGTTTTCTTCAAAAACGTGGGTCCGCCGGTGCGGGGCTTTACCTGGAAACAGCGCTTTGCCGCGTTGCCCGGTGCGCTGCCGATCTTCGCGGTAATCCTGATCATCATCTGTTTTGTCTACAACCCATTTGGTGACAAGGCGTGGGGAACGCCGACCGAGGGCGGCGCAATCGGTGCATTCATCGTGTTCTGCTTTGCGCTGTTTCACGGCATGCGCTGGACCGAGCTGAAGTCGGCGTTGTTGGAAACCGCCAAGCTGACGGCGATGATCTTCTCGATCATCTGGGGTGTCTTGATCTACGTGCGCTTTCTGGGTTTCGCCGACCTGCCTGGGGCGTTCTCGGATTGGATCACCTCCCTCCATATGTCACCCATGCTGATCCTGATCTGTATCCTGTTGGCCTATGCCGTGCTTGGCATGTTCATGGATGCAATCGGGATGCTGCTGCTGACTCTGCCGGTGGTCTATCCTGCCGTCATGGCCCTGAACGGGGGCGAGGCGGTAAGCGCGGCCGACAGCACATTCGGCATGTCGGGCCCCATGTGCGCGATCTGGTTTGGTATTCTGGTGGTCAAGATGGCCGAGTTCTGTCTGATCACGCCGCCAATCGGCCTGAACTGCTTCGTGGTCGCTGGCGTGCGCCCGGACCTGAGTGTTCAGGATGTGTTCAAGGGCGTGGCCCCGTTCTTCGTCGCTGATGCGGTGACGATTGCGCTGCTGGTCGCGTTTCCGGCGATCGTTCTGTATCTGCCATCGCTTGCCGGCTGAGGTTTTGGGCAATCCAGGCACGGGCTGTGATGCATGGCTCTGCCGCGCGCATAGAAAATTCGGGCGGCACGAAGTCTCGGTGCCTCAGTGGACCCAATACCTCAGTGTCGCAAAGACTGAACGGGGGCAGCGCCCCCATCCGGCCTAACCGCAAAACAGGGCGATACGGCTCACTTGGCCCGCATGAGCATGCCAAACAGGTCGCGCGGATCGTCCGGGTCCGCCAGCATGTCCAGGGGCTCGAAAAACTCGGTTCCCTCGATCGCGCGCTTGACGTAGCGCAGAGCCGAGAAGTCCTCGATCGCGAAACCGACGCTGTCGAACAGAGTGATCTGCCGGTCGTCACGGCGACCTTCCGCCTGGCCGGTGATGACCTGCCACATCTCGGTGACCGGGTGGTCAGGGTCCAGCGCTTGAATTTCACCTTCGATCCGGGTCTGCTCGGGGTACTCCACGAAGATGTCGGACCGCAGAAGAATGTCGCGATGCAATTCGGTCTTGCCGGGGCAGTCGCCTCCGATCGCGTTGATGTGCACACCGGGGCCGACCATGTTGTCGGTCAGGATGGTGGCATATTTCTTGTCGGCGGTGCAGGTGGTGATGATCTGCGCGCCCTCGATCGCCTCTTCGGCCGAGCGACACGAAACCACCTTCAACCCGGTCCCTTGCAGATTGGCCGCGCATTTCGCGGTGGCGGCGGGATCGATGTCGTAAAGGCGAACGGTATCAATTCCGCACATGGCCTTGAAGGCCAGGCACTGGAACTCGGATTGCGCGCCATTGCCGATCATCGCCATCGTCGAGGCGTTTTTTGGGGCCAGATATTTGCCGACAAGCGCCGAAGTGGCCGCGGTGCGCAGCGCCGTCAGCATCGTCATCTCGGTCAGCAGGGTCGGATACCCGGTGTACACGTCCGCAAGCAGGCCGAACGCGGTGACGGTCTGCAGGCCTTCGGAAGTGTTCTTGGGGTGGCCGTTCACATATTTGAACCCATAGGCCTCGCCATCCGAGGTCGGCATCAGTTCGATCACGCCATGCGGGGAATGGGCCGGGATGCGCGGGGTCTTGTCAAAGCTCTCCCACCGTTTGAAGTCGTCCTCGATCTGGGCGGCGATCTCGGTGATCATTCTTTCGACACCGATGTGGTGAATCAGCCGCATCATGTTGTCGACGGATACGAAGGGAACAAGCGCCTTGTCGGAAGGTTGCATGGGGTCTCTCCTAGCGGCGTGACAGGTGGATGCCTGCGATCATGCAGCGCACCGACCCGCCGGCGGTTTCGATGGTGGGACCGGACAACGGCAGGGGCGTCGCGCTGTCCTGGATGATGTCGATCTGATCCGGGCGCAGCGCGGCCAAAGCCCGGCTGGACAGCGTCAGAACCAGCCCGTCGCGGCCCGTCAGTTCGATGGCGTTGCCGGCAAATTCAGCAATCTGGTCATGGGTCAGGTCGATCACCGTGCGCCCGGACTCCTCGAGCCGCGCCCGAACGGTCGCGCGCCGCTCGGGGTCAGTGATCATGTCCAGACAGATCAGGGCGTAGTGTGTGCCGATCCCCATCAGAACATTGGTGTGATAGACATCGCGGCCTTGCGCGTCGCGGGCCTCGAAGGCGATGGGCTCGTAGTTGAAATGGGTGCAGAACCGTTCCAGCAGCACTGGGTCGGCGCGGTTGGATTTGACGGTATAGGCAATGCGCCCGACGTGATCGAGCACCATCGCACCGGTGCCCTCCAGCGCGAGGTTGTCCTGCTCGAGCCCGGAATAGTCGATCACGTCCTGTACGCGATAGTCGCGTTTCAGCATCTCGATCACATCCATCCGCCGTTCGCGCCGGCGCGAGGGGACGAACATCGGATAGATCGCCACGTGTCCGCCCGGATGGGTCGAGAACCAGTTGTTCGGAAACACGCTGTCGGGCGTGTCGTTGTCACCGAAATCGTCGAACACATGCACGGTCACGCCGGCGTTGCGCAGTTGCTCGACCGCGCGGTCATGCTCGTCGCGGGCGGCGGCCGAGGTCGCCTCGGCCGAGCGGTTGGCCAGCGTCTGGAACGCATTGTCGTCACGGGTTTCGGGGTTCGAGGCAAAGGCGTGTGGCCGGATCATGACCACCGCCGAAGGGGCCTGAAGGGAATGCATCAGAAGCTCCGGGTAATGCGGTCGAAGATGCGGCGCCCAAGCAGCGAGGCGGCCAGATCGACCATCAGTTTCGCGGTACGGCCGCGCTCATCCAGGAAAGGATTCAGCTCGACCAGGTCCAGCGAGCAGACCAGCCCGCTTTCGTGCAGCAGTTCCATGGCCAGATGCGCTTCGCGTTCGGTCGCGCCGCCGGGAACGGTGGTGCCGACGGCCGGCGCGATGGCGGGGTCAAGGAAATCCACGTCCAGAGAGACATGCAGAATACCGTTCGCGGCACGGACGCGGTCTAGAAAGGCCATCAGCGGGGCCTTGATGCCGTGTTCGTCGATGCTGCGCATGTCGGCCAGCATGGCGCGGTCTTTCTCCAGCGCGGCGCGCTCGGCCGGGTCAACGGAACGCAGGCCGATCATGCCGACGCGGTCCGTGGGTATCGGAGCATCCAAAGCGGGGAAGGCGTCGAACCCGGGCTGGCCCGTGAAGTAGGCCACCGGAGTGCCATGCAGGTTGCCGCTGCCGGTGCTGTTGGGCGTGTGGAAATCGCTGTGCGCGTCCAGCCAAAGCACGAATAGTGGGCGCCCGATCTGCTGCGCATGGGCGGCTATGCCAGAGACCGTGCCCATCGACAGGGCGTGGTCCCCGCCCATGAAGATCGGCAGACCTTGTTGGGCCGCCTGTTGCGCGACCCGTTTCAAAGCCCGAGTCCACCCTACGCATTCGGGTAGGGCAAAGAGGTGATCATGTTGCGGAGTGTCGACAGTGTCCGGGCGGGTGTCGCCAAAGTCTGTGACCGTGTGCCCGAGGTCGGACAGAGCCTCGGCGATTCCGGCCACGCGGTACGCGTCGGGTCCCATCCGGCAACCCTGGCGCCGCTTGCCGACGTCCATGCCGGCGCCAACGAGAATGACTGATTTGGTATCCATACGTTCATTTAGCGGTGCAATGCGGGTTGCGTGAAGGAGGCAAAATGCTCAAAATGAAATCCGAAAATCCAAATTGGAAACACGGAATGGACGATCTGGACAGCCGCTTGCTCAGCGCCCTTCATCGAGACGCTCGCGCGTCCTTGTCAGAGCTTGCAGAAGTGCTGGGTGTAACGCGGACGACCGTGCGCAGCCGGCTGCAGCGGCTCAAGCAATCGGGTGAGATTGTGGGCTTTACTGTCCTGACCCGTCGCGACGTCGCGCAAAGCCCGGTGCGCGGGTTGATGATGCTGGAAATCGAAGGGCGCGGGACCGAGCGCATCATGGCCCGGATCGCGGCGATGCGGCAGGTGCGGGCGGTGCATTCCACCAATGGCGGATGGGACCTGATCGCCGAGATCGGGACCGAGACGCTGGCCGAACTGGACGAGGTTCTGTTCCAGATCCGCCGCATCGAAGGCGTGACCCGCTCCGAGACCAATCTGCTTCTGTCCACCCGAAAAGGCCGCTTCTGAACCGCCCGCCATTCACCAGCGCAGCATAGCTTTGAATACCAAACGATTTGTGCAAGAGTTTTCCCGCAGGCTTGATCAAGCCCATGGGCAGGGAAATCAATATGAGCACAGCAGACCCAGGCGAAAACTCGCGGGCGGAAATCCTGATTGCCCGGGTGACCGGTCTGTTGGAGCAGCCGGTCGTCAGGCTTGCGATACCTGTGGTGATAACGCTGATCGCGTTGACGGTGCTGCACGACCTGTCGAGCCATGTGAAATGGTCGGACGTGCAATCTGACATTGCCGGAACGTCTTGGCGGGTGATGTTCCTTGCCGTGTTCTGGACGGCCTTCAGTTTTCTGTCTCTGTCCTTCTATGACGTCTTCGCCGTGCAGAGCGTGGCGGGGGGAACGGTCCCCCTTCGCATCGCGGCCATGGCCGGGGCCAGCGGCTATGCGGTGTCGAATTGCCTCGGATTTTCGTACATCACGGGCACGGCGATCCGCTATCGGATCTATGCGTCGCTGGGGTTGGATCTGGGACGGGTCGCTGGTGTGATCGCCACATCATGGGTGGCTTTCTGGATGGGCCTCATCCTGATCCTCGGCGGAATGATGACGCTTCATCCAGACGGGATCGCCCAAGCGCTGCCGATCAGTGGAACGCTTGAAACGGTCATCGGGGTTGCCCTGCTGGTCGGTCTGCTGGTTCTGTTTGTATGGCTGGCCAAAGGCGGGCGTCGGCTGGCCTTTGGCGGAGTGGGATTTGACCTGCCCGGAGGCAAGTTGGCCAGCCTTTTGACACTGGCCGCAATCGGGGATCTGTTCGGCGCGTCGATGGCTCTTTATGTTCTGATGCCCGACGATCTAGGCGTCGGTTATCCGTATTTCTTCACCATCTATATCTGCGCAATCGCAGTTGGGATTCTCAGCCATGCGCCGGGCGGAATCGGTGTGTTCGAGGCCACGTTGATCGCCGGGCTGGGGGCCTCGGGCCGCTCGGACGTGATTGCCGCGTTGCTGCTTTACCGGGTTGTCTACACGTTTTTGCCATTTGCCATCGCAAGCCTGTCGATTGCTATCGCTTCGGCGCTGGCACATCGGCATCACATCAGCGGCGCGGCCACTTGGTTCTATCGGGCCGTCCGGCCAATCGTGCCGATGGTGGCTGCCGGTATCGCGGCAGTGGCCGGTGTGGTTCTTCTGGTGTCCGGCACCTTGCCTGCCAGCTCGACGAAGCTGGGGATCCTGCGCGAGTTTCTGCCCCTGTCCTTCGTCGAGGCATCGCATCTGGCCGGAAGCGCCATTGGCGTTCTGCTGCTGCTTGTGGCGCGGGGGCTGTACCGCAAGCTCTACCGGGCATGGATCGTTGCCATGATCCTGATGCTGGCCGGGTTCTTCGCGTCGCTGGCCAAGGGGCTGGATACGCATGAGGCCATCGGAATGCTTGCAGCCATCGGTTTGTTGGCCCTGTTTCGGGGGGCTTTCTACCGGGTAAGCGGCGCCTCTATCTTCCGGCTGAACATTCCTTGGCTGGTCAGTCTGATCGCGTTGCTGGCGGTGATCTTCTGGATCGGGTTGTTCGCCTATTCCCATGTCGAATACGAAAACGCGTTGTGGTGGGAGTTTGCATGGAATGGCGATGCCTCGCGGTTCCTGCGCTCCAGCATGGTGGTGGCGGTCATCGTCGGGGTGGTGGCCGTGAACTCGCTGTTCGGACGCACCATCCCCGCACGTCACCGCACCGAGATTCCTGCGGCGGTCGAACGTTTGTCGCTTGCCAGCGAAGACACCGAGGCGCAGATCAGCCTGACCGGCGACAAACAGTTCCTGATCGCGCCAGATGAAAGCGCCTTTCTGGCCTATGCCGATTCCGGCAACGCGTTGATCAGCAAGGGCGAGCCTGTCGGCGATGAGGCCGCCGGCCAGCAGCTGATTTGGCAGTTGCGCGAAATGGCCGATGCCGAAGGCAAGCTCTGCGCATTTTACAGCGTGTCCACCAAGTACCTGCCCACGTTTCTGGACCTCGGGCTGTCGATCCTCAAGATCGGTGAGGTTGCCCGGGTTCCGCTGAAGGACTTCACGCTGGACGGCAAATCCCGCAAGCGGTTCCGTCAGGCCCGGAACCGGGCCGAGCGTGAAGGATATGTCTTCGAGATCATTCCCAAAGAACAGCTTGCACCGGTCCTGCCCGAGCTGCGCCAGATCTCGGATCACTGGCTGGAAGGCAAGGCGGGCGCGGAAAAGGGTTTTGCCTTGGGCGGGTTCGACGAGCAGTATTTGTCCTATTTCGATCATGCGGTTCTGAAGAACGGCGAGACTGGCAGCATCGTGGCTTTTGCCAACCTGTTTCAGGGTGGCAACAAGTCGGAATTGTCGCTGGATCTGATGCGGTACGAGCCCGACTGCCCCAGCTTTGTCATGGATGCTCTGTTCGCCGAGATGATGAACTGGGGCGCCGGCCAAGGGTTCAATTGGTTCTCATTGGGGGCCGCGCCGTTTTCCGGGATCGAGAACCGGCAACTCGCCTCGCTCTGGAACCGGATCGGCGGCTTCGTCTACGAGCACGGCGAGCAGTTCTATCACTTCGAGGGGCTGCGCGCCTTCAAGCAAAAGTTCGACCCGGAGTGGAGCCCCAACTATCTTGCCAGCCCAGGCGGTCTGGCCGCGCCGCGCATCCTTTACGAGGTGAACATCCTGATCTCTGGCGGCCTGACGGGCCTAACGAAATAGCGCCTAGTTCAGACTTGCGCGTGTTGGGTCCTGCTGCAGCAGGTCCCCCCAATCGGTGCGATAGGACATCTCGGCCAGTACGGTTTCCGGCAGAAACTCCTGATTCTGACGGATCTGCCAACCCCCGCCCAGACCCTTGTAGACCGCGACCAGATTCGACGACACCTGCTGGCGCGCCTCGATCAGGTTGGCTTGCGAGCGCAGAAGCGCGGTCTGCGTGTTCAGCACGCGGGAATAGTCTGCGATGCCGTCGCGATACTGGCTGACGGCAATGTCGGCGGCCTTGCGCGCTGCGTCGACGCTGCGTTGGTAGAACGTCACCTGCTTGCGCGCCTGGGCATAGGCAACCATGGCGCTTTCGACCTCGGAATAGGCGGTCAGCACGGTGTTCTGATAGTTGGCGATCAGCGCCTGATAGGCGGCGTCCTGCGCGCGCACGTTGTTCTTGATCCGCCCATAGTTCAGAACGTTCCAGACCACGCCGGCGCTGGCCAGACCTGTGGTGCTGTTCGAGCTGAACAGGTCGCGCCCGCCGGACGCCTGCAGGCCGATCGAGCCCGACAGGATGAACTGCGGATACAGGTCCGCCATGGCAATGCCCACTTGCGCCGATTGCGTGGCTGCAGCCAGTTCTGCGGCGCGAACGTCGGGGCGGCGGCGCAGCAGTTCGGCCGGAACACCGACGGCGACGTTCGATCTTGCTGACGGGATCCGCCCGGACGTTCCCAGAAGGCCGGTCATGCGCGACGGTGTCGTGCCCAACAGAACCGCCAGCGCGTTCTTGGCCTGCTGCAGATCGCTTTCCAGCGTCGGCACCAGCGCCTTGGTGTTGTTCAGCAGGGCGGTGGACTCCTGCACATCCAATTCCGTCGTCACGCCATTGTTGAACCGCAACTGGGTCAGATCGTTGGCTTCCTGCTGCAGCTTGATGTTCTCGCGCGCGACGGCCAGCGACTCCTGCAGGGCGCGGATGTTGATGTACAGCGCGGCCACATCGCCCGTCAGCGTCACCAGCGCATCGTCATAGTTGGCGACCTGTAGCGCCAGGTTCGATCGCGCCGCCTGCACGCCGCGCCGCTGCGCGCCCCAGACGTCCAGTTCCCACTGGGCGTCAAATCCCACCTGCGACGTCGAAAACTCGGTATCCAGCGGAATGATCCGGTTGATATCGGCAATGGGACCGAGGTTGTCGCTGATCCGGCGCCGCTCCAATGATCCGCCCACGGCCTGAGATTGCGGATAGAGCTCGCCGAAGGCGATGCCCAGTTGCGCGCGGGCCTGCAACACGCGCGCGCCTGCGACCTGAAGCGTCAGGTTCTGGGCATAGGCCTCGGCCACCAGCTTGTTCAGGGTCGGATCATTGAAGCTCTGCCACCATTTGACCACGGGGGCGCTGCGTGATGTCAGACCGCTGGCCTGGCTGGCGCTGGGGCTGTTGGCCTCCATCCACTGTTTCACGACCGGCGAGTTGGGGCGCACAAAATCCGGCCCGACCGGGGTGCATGCAAACAGCAACGCGGCGCTCAGCGCGGTGCCAACCAACATGTGGCGGCGGTTTCGTGGCCTGCGCGGATGGTCCGGGTTCATGTGTGTCATGCTCAGATATCCAACGGTCGGATGAAGTTGGCGAAGGAATAGAGGCGGATGTTGATGCGGCGCAGAAACTCGAAGCTTGTGCCTTGCCCGGTATAGATGGCCACGGCCGCGTGCCCGCCAGCGGGGAAGGTATGCCCTTCGGGGACGTCGACCGAAATCTGCACCGCGATGCGCCCGGGAATTTTGGGCAGCTCGAACCCCGGCAGGCGGCCAGAAGGCAGGTATTGCCCCTGCCGGGTGGCCCACCAGATGGCCTCGACCCTGCCGGTCAGAATTTCACCCGGGTACAGGTCCAGCGCGACCTCGACAGGCTGACCGGGTTCGACGAATTTCAGGTTCTGCTGGCGGTATGTGGCCAGGATATAGGGCGAATCCTCAGTCACGAAGCTGGCGATGGCCCCAAGTCGGATATCACCGACCACAAGGCCGGGACGGGCCTGTTGCGAGACGATCATACCGTTCTCAGGAGCGTAGATCGTTGTATTATCGAGGAAATACTGTGCTTCGGCCAGCTGCGCCTTGGCCTGAAGGATACCGGTGTTCACTCCGTCGATCTGTGATTCCTGCGCAAGTTGCGCCTTTCTTAGATTGGCCTCAGCCTGTTTGACCGCAGCCTGATCTTCGGTCACTTGTTCGTTCCAGCGATCCAGCTCGTCCTGACGCGCACCCCCGGCAGGCACCAGGTTTTCATAGCGCGCCTTCTGCGTCATCGCATAAGCCAGCTGGGCATTGGCGCGCTCCACCGCCTCGGTCGAGGCGATCACGTCCTGTTCAAGGATTTTGGCGTTCTGCTCCGCAGCCACCAGTTGGGCCTGCGCGTTCTCGACGGCCAGCTTGAACACCGTGTCATCAAACCGGTACAGCGGATCACCCTTGGTGATGGGCGTGTTGGGTTCGACCAAGACCTCGGTCAGGATGGTCGGTTGGGTCAGTTTCGGGACGATCTGGATGGTGGACCGCACCACGTGGCTGTCGATCGAGAAGGGTTGGAAGAACCGCAGCGCGACCAGGAAGATCAGCAGCAGATGGGCGCCGACCCAGAACGACACGATCCCCCAGACAATGTTGAACTTGAGCCATTGTGCTTTGAAGAAAATGAACCAGACAAAAATGATGTAGAAAAGCGTGATGCCGAGGGCGACGAACATAGTGGTGGATTTCCTTCGGCGTCAGGTTTTCTGTGGGTCGTCTGCAGCAGGGGCCCGGTACTCGTCCTTGACCTGCCCGCCAAGGCGCTCGATCTCCTTGCGGATCGCTTCGCGCTCGCCCTCGGGCAAGCGGCGGATGTCCACGGTCATGCCATCATGGTAGGCCCAGATAAAGGCGTGCACCCAGGGGATGATCGCCAGAAATCCCATCCATCCCATCAGTTTGACGGCTTCGGCATGGGGGTGGTTCCGTTTGATTGCGATGCGGCCGGGCAGGCCCATGATGAACAGAAACAAGGCCATGACCGCCGCAAGCAGTAGGATCAGCGCTACGAATGTCAGGTAGTCATAATAGCCCAGCGGCTGCCCCAGTAGTCCCATCGTCGCGCCTCCTGTCTGGACGGTTGCCCCATCCTCAGTTGTTGGTGTCCAGTTCGTCAATCAATTTGTAGCTGGTCGGCGGGTCGGCGCAGATGCCCGGACCGCATTCCAACAGCGTCGAACCGGCGTTCAGCACCGCAAGACCCAGCATGATGAAGAACGCAACCTTTGCCAATGTGCTGCCGCCAAAGCGTGGTTCCGCGCGCGTGTCCGAGACATACTGTTTCTCGAACATCAGCATGATGGCGGTGCCCAACAGGATCAGAAAAAAGCAGATGGCAGCCCAGGTATAGTAGTGCAGGCCCAACACCGGAGAGCCATAGTGCCCGGTTCCCGGCACGATGTGCAGAAGGATCTGCCGCACCGACACGCTGCCGCCGTAGAGCGCCGCAATCAGCATGATCGCATAGTGTTGGGGCCGCGGGCCATAAAGCAGGTTCAGGCCCAGACCAACACCAACCGCGACGAAGCCAACTCGCTGCAACAGGCAGAGCGGGCAGGGCAGTTCGTACAGCTTG